>NZ_JBSGHL010000002.1:0-236666 GCF_053604375.1 Streptomyces sp. NPDC004031
TGGTGATGCGCGAGCTTCTGCTTCTTCGCGGCGATGTCGGCGTTCACCCGACGCATCCCCGGCGCCTGCGACACCGACGGCGCCACCGGAGCCACGTACCGCTGCGCCACCAGCCGTGAAACCGCCGCATTCCCCGCCGCACCAGCCAGGAGTTGGACGGTCTGACGGCTCATCCCCTGCCCGGAGGGCGCCGGGAGCGAGGGCGCGGGCTCCTGAGGGGCAGGGCTGGGCGCGGGCGGGCGTAATCGGGCCTTGTCGGGGGCCCTCTCGGGGGTGCCCTTCACCGCACCACTCCCGTCGCGCGCTCACCCGGCGTGTGCCTCCTCAGGGTCAGAGGGAGGGGACGGCTCCGGGAGGGGCGCACGGGCAGCACATCGGCGCGGAGAAGGGCGTCCGTTCGGGAAGGCCGAGAGGGCAGCGCGGCCCGGCGGCTCCCCGGCGGGAGAGCGCAGGATCAGCCCGGAAGCCCGCGTGCGGCGATCGCGGCGCGCAGCCGTACGGCCATGGCAGCGGCTTCCTCCGGCGGCACCGCCAGCACACCGTTCTCCGTCATCAGGGCGTGGAACTGCTGCGAGCCGTACGGGACGCCGGGCGGCAACCCGGCGATGTGCCAGTGGAGATGGGCGTTGCCCTGCTGGCTGCCGAGGGAGTAGAGGTACGTGCGCTCGGGTGCGCAGACGTCCTCGACGGCGAGGGCGACGTGCCGTACGACGAGCATCAGCCGGGTGTACGCGGCGGCGTCCAACTCGCGGACGGCGTGCTCGACATGGGCCTTCGGGGCGACCAGGACCTTGCCGGGGACGGTGGGCCAGCGGTCGAGGAAGGCCACGTGGTCGTCGTCCTCGTAGACCGTCTCGTGGACGTAGTCCGGGTGCCCGGAGACGAAGGCGCATACGAAGCAGGGGCCGCGCCGGGCCCGTTCGGTGTACGCGGCGAGGTCGATGTCGTGCCGGTCGGAAGGCAACGCCCCTCCTTCAGAGGCTGTTGAACGGTTCGGCGTAGGCGAAGGGGCCGCGCAGGGCGGGGGAGTACGCGGCGAGGGTGCGGATCTGGAAGTACGCGCCCCAGGCCGGGTCCGGCGGGGTGACGCCGAGGTCCGTGGCCGTACGGAAGCCGAAGCGGCGGTAGTAGGCGGGTTCGCCGAGGAGGGCGACGAGGGGTTCGCCGAGGGCGTCCGCGGCGCCGAGGACGGCGTGGACGAGGGCCAGGCCCACGCCCCGGCGCTGGTGGCGGGGGTGCACGCTGAGGGGGCCGAGCCCGAGGGCCGGAACCGTACCGACGCGGCCGCGCGTGCACAGGACGTGGCCGACGACCTCGGAGCCGGAGTCGTCGATCGCCACGAGGGACAGTTCCGGGATCCAGGCGTCGCAGACCCGCAGCGCGTCGAGGAGCCCGGCCTCGACGGGCTCGGCGTCCGCGGGGGCGTCCGCCTTGGCGAAGGCGGCGGAGGTGAGGGCGCGGACGGCGGGGACGTCGGCGGGTTCTTCGCGGCGGATCAGCACCGCCACATTCTGCGGGCGGACCGCCACCCCCGCAAAGCGATTCGGCCCGGCCGCGCGCGGCCCCGACCGGCCGTCGCACCGCCGGTCAGGCCGATGTGTGCCCGTCCCCCGGGGCCGGGCCCGCTCCCGTCTCGCACCAGCCGTCGGAGCAGGTGCCGCAGTGCCCCTCGACGCCCCAGCGCAGCTGGCCCCCGTCGACGAACTGCCTGACGTCGCGGACCAGTACGCCTCCGCAAACGGCGCACGCCGCAGTGATTGTCGCTCCCTGGGTGGCGGTGATCACCGTCGTCTCCTACATGGGATCCGGTCCGTCCGTCCCCGCCATGGTGCCCTTCGGGCCGCCCGCGCAATCGTCCAGCGCGGAATGGCTGGAATCATGATTTGTCTTGAATTCTGCTTCAAGCCTGGCTGTCGGTGTGGCAGAGTCCATCCACATCAGCTGGCAAGGGAATACCGCATTCCGGACGGGTGCTCAAGGGCGCCTCCGGATCCCTTCGGGTGTCGCCGGGGTCCACCGTGGCCCGTCGCGGCCCACCCGGGACAGCGTGTGCGGTGTCGCGGCGCGGGAGTACGGCCCGTGTGGTGCGGCACCGCGCGGATATCGATCGGATCAGCACCCGGATCAGCACCGCCGTCACGATCAGACCGATGCCTCAGAATTCGGAGACCTGCTGTGGTCAGTCAGCTCTCTTCCGCGTCGCAGGAGCAGAAAAGCGTTGCCGAAGGGCTTTGTGGGGAGCCGCGCTATTTCGTGCTGGGGCCGGTGAGCATGCACAGGGACGGCAGGCCGTGCACGCCGAGCGCGCTGAAGCAGCGGGCGCTGCTCGCGCTGCTGCTGCTGTCGGCCAACCGGCCCGTGCCCAACCACCGGCTGGTGGAGGGGCTGTGGGGCGCGCGGCCGCCGCGGGCCGCCGCGGCGACGTTGCAGATGTACGTCACCGGGCTGCGGCGCGCGCTCGACCCCGCGCACGGCGCCGCGCGGCGCGACCCGCGGCACCATCCGCTGCTGGCCACCGAGGCGACCGGCTACCGGCTGCGGGTGGCGCCCGGCGAACTGGACCTCGACCGCTTCCGCGCGCACGCCGCCGCCGGGCGCCGGCATCTCGCGGAGGGACGGTGTCGGCAGGCGGGGGAGGCCTTCCGGCGGGCGCTCGCGCTGTGGCGCGGGCGCCCGTTCGCCGATCTGGAGGGCTCCGGGCAGTTCGGTGCGTTCGGGGTGCGGCTGGAGGAGGAGCGGCTGGCGCTGCTCGGCGAGCACCTGGACACCGTGCTGTGCCGCGGTGAGAGCCACGAGGTCGCCGACGCGGTCGGCCAGCTCCACGAGTTGTGCGCCGCGCACCCGCTGCGGGAGTCCTTCCAGGAGCAGTTGGTACGGGCGCTGGTACGGGCCGGGCGGCGGGCCGAGGCGCTGGCCGTCTTCGCGAAGGTGCGCGGCATGATGGTCGCGGAGCTGGGGATCGAGCCCGGTCCGAGGCTCAGGGCCGCGCAGCTCGTCGCCCTGGAGGCCCGCGAGCCGTACGCGGCGGCGCACCGCAACTGCACCTGAGCCCGGCGGGGGGCCCGGCTCCCGGGGCGGGGCCGCCCGCGCCGTCACCGCAGGACCACCGCCGCGCCGGAGGGACCTTGCACGAGGCCGGGCTCCGGCACCGGACCCGGCTCCTCCGCCCGGCCGGGCCTCTTCGCCGGGCCCGGCCTCTTCGCCGGGCCCGGCTCCTCCGCCGGGGCCGCGAGCTGCCAGCCGAGCCGGCGCCGGTAGTAGACCAGCGGCTCGCGCCCGCTCCCCGCGTCCCGGACGCACCGCACGACCTCGCCGATCACGACCGCGTGGTCGCCGTGCGGGAAGACGGCCGCGGCCACGCACCCCAGGTACCACGGCACTTCCGCGAGCCGCGGCACCGGGCCGTCCCAACTCCACCGCACCGACGCGAACTTGTCCGCGCCGCTACGCGCGAAGGCCTCCGCCGTACGGGAGTCGGCGCCGCCCAGCACATGCACCCCGAAGGGCGCCCCGGGCGTGAACGCCGGGTACGCGCGGGCGGACGCGGCGACGGTGAGCAGGACGGACGGCGGCGCGACGCTGTACGAGCACACCGACGACACCAGCAGCCCGCACGGCGCCCCGTCGTCCTGCCGCGCGGTGACCACGGCGACGGCGGAGGCGAGGTGCGCCATGCTCTCGGTGAAGACGGCGGCCAGGTCCGGGCGGGCGCCCGGGACCGTACCGGCGCCGGGGCCCGCGTCCGTACCGCCCGCGTCCGTACCGCCCGCCGCCGGAGGTGTCACCGTACCGCCGCCCGGCGCCGTACCGCCCGGGACGGGACGGGCCTCCGGGGGCGCCACCGGTCCCCGCCCCGCCGCCGCCACCGGGGCCGGCGGCGCAACCCGCGGACCCACCCCCTACACCCCGGCCCGCTCGCCGCGCAGGCACGACGCGTGGTGGGTGCGGGCGTCCTCGTCGTCCGTCTCGGCGAGCACCGCCGCGAAATCGTCCGCGGCCTCGGCGAAACGCCCGGCGGCCTCGTGGACCAGGCCGCGGTTGTAGCGGATGGCGACCGAGCCGCCCAGCTCCACCGCACGGTCGAAGTCGGCCACGGCCGCGGTCAGATCGCCCGCCCCGAAGGCGAGTTCGGCCCGCAGCGCCCATGCCTCGGCCAGGTCCGGTTCGGCGGAGAGGGCCGCGTCGAGCGCGTCGCGCGCCGCCTCCGACTCGTCCTGCTCGGCCAGCAACCGGCCCTTGAGGCACAGCAGATGGGCGTGGCCGGGGGCCAGTTCCAGCCCGGCGGCGATGTCGCCGAGCGCGGCCCGCGGGTCGCCCAGTTCGGCGTGGATCCCGGCGCGGTTGAGGAGTGCGTCGACGTTGCCGGGCTCCAGCACCAGCACGCGGTCGAACTCCCGCAGCGCGCCCTCGATGTCGCCCAGCTCCAGCCGCGCGTCACCGCAGTTGTAGTGGGCCTCGGGGAAGGGCGGTTCCAGGGTGAGGGCGTGCTCGTAGTCGGCGAGGGCGTCCTCGGTCCGGCCCATGCGGCGCAGGATGTTGCCGCGGTTGAAGTAGTGGTCGGAGAAGTCGTCGTCGATCTCCATGATGTGCGCGTAGTCGTCGAGCGCGTCCTCCAGGCGCCCGCTCATCGCGTTGACCTGGGCGCGGTTGTAGCGCAGGCCGACGCGGTGCCAGCTGCGCTCACCGAGGCCCATCTCCTTGTCGAGCCGCGCGATGCCCTGGTCGAGCAGCCGCAGCGCCTCGTCCATGCCGCCGGTGCGGGTCGCGATGAGGGCGAGACCGTTGCGGTTGAAGACGGAGAAGAACGTCCGCTCGGCCGGGTCCTCCAGCAGCGACGCGATGGCGATGGCCTGGTTGACCCAGGCTCGGGCCAGTTCCGGGTCGCGTTTGGCGGGGGCGTGGTGGCGGGCGTAGAGCATCGCCGTCTCGTAGGCGAGCTTCATGTGGACGGTGGGGTCGAGACTGGTGCGCCGCGCGGCGTCCTGGAGTTCGCCGGATTCGTCGGGGCGGCCGCCTGCGGCGAGCGAGACGCCCGTACCGCGCGTCAACTCCCACCATTCCTGCGGCTGTTCCACCGGATCGACGAGCGCGAGCCCGCGCCTGCCGTACTCGACCGCCGTGCCGTAGAGCCCCAGGTACTTGCAGCGCTCGTGCGCCCGGATCAGCGCCGCGACGCCCGCGGTGCGGCGCTCGCTGCCCCGCTCCAGGTGGTACGTGAGCGCGCCGAGCCGCAGCGACGGCTCCGACTCGGCGCGGACGGCGAGGAGTTCGGCCCGCGCGTCGTGCAGGGCGGCGCGCTCGGCGTCGTCCAGCGCCTCGTAGGCGGCCAGGGCCGCGGCGTCGTCCCGTACGCCGTCGGAGTCGACGTATGCGCGGGCGAGGTCGGCGGCGTCCGACTCCCCTGCGGCGGGCTCGGGTTCGCTCTCCCCGGCGACGGGCTCGGTGTACGCCGCGAGCGCCGCGGGCAGCGACTCCGACACCGGGCCCGGCGTCTCCTCGACCCCGCCGGGGGCCGTCTCCACCACGACGGTCAGGACGTCCGCCGGGATCCGCCGCAGCAGCACCGCCAGGAACTCCCGGTCGGTGGCGTCGGCGTGCTCCACCTCCGTGACGACGAGCGTGCGCGGCCCGCCGCCCAGCCCCGCGAGGTGGGCCTGGAGGAAGTCCACCAGGCCGTGCGCGACCCGCAGCGAGTGCAGCCGCGCCGGGTAGCGGCTGATCGCGACCGCGCCGCCCTGCGCCGCGGCCTCCAGCGGCCGCTGGATCGCGGGCACCAGACCCAGCAACTCCGGCGTCGTCTCCTGGAGTTCGATGCGGTGCCGGTACGCGAGCGCGGGCTCGCGGCGCAGCGCCTCCGGGGCGATCTGCCGCATGAGCGTGCCCACCGCGGTGTACGGGCCGCGCAGATTGCGGTGCGCGCTGACGCGCGCGAGCGGCGGCGGCAGCGGCAGACCGGCACGCACCCGGTCGCGGTCGGCCCGAAGCGGCGCCTGAATCCAGTAGTGGGTGCCCATGTGCCTGCCTTTCGACGCTCGTTGCTCGTCTCGACGGTGGTGCGGGGTCGTACGAAGTGGCGCGGGTCGTACGCGTACGGGTCGTTGTTCCGTGTGTCAGGAGGTCAGCGCGCTGCGGGCGGTCCCGGCACGGCGGCGGCGGGCCCGGTCGCGCAGCGCGATCCACAGCGGCAGCAGCATCTGGCCGAGCAGCAGCGCGAGGAAGCCGACCGCGTCCAGCAGCCGCAGCACGCCCGCGTCGCCCGAGGTGAAGCGCCGCACGGAGCCCGCGGTCATGTCGACGAAGACCGGCAGCAGCGCGAAGAGCGTGGTGGCGAGGCTGACGGTGTAACCGCCCAGCACCAGCCACGCGTACCAGCGCGCCGCCTTGAGATCGACCGGGTGCGCACCGCTGACGTCCCGCACCCGGTCGCGCCGGCCGAGCAGCCGCCACAGCCGGTTGCGCAGGGTGCGCAGGGCCACGCCGTGCAGATCGACGTTGCCGAGCACGGTGGTGATCAGCACGTAGATGTCGGTGCGCAGGTAGAAGAAGAACTGCCACAGCAGCCGGGTGAAGGTCGCGAAGGCGACGCCCAGGCACACCCGGGCGGCCACCGGCGGGGCGGCGTCCGCGGCGCCGAGCACGTACGCGAGGACGACGAGGCCGCACAGCACGAGCACGTCGGCGAGCATCCCGGCGAGGATCGGCAGGATGCGCTTGCGGCGCGGCACGGCGGCCAGACCGTCGAGGGCGGTCTCGACGACGAGGAAGTAGAAGCGGTAGGACATCGAGACCCTGGAGCGGATCGCGAGCCGCCGCCCGGCGAGCGCGTGGAAGATCTCGTGCAGCGCGATCAGCGGGGTGACGGCGACCAGCAGGGTCAGGTTCACCACCGTGTAGTACGAGCTGAACACCATGTCGTGGGAGTGCGGCAGCAGCGTCGGCGAGCGCAGCGTCAGTACCGCCGCCGTCACCACGAGCGCCGCGTAACAGGCCCACGCGAGAGGGGAGAAGGCCGCCCGGCCGAGCCGCTGCCAGCGCAACGGGCCGTTCTCGGCCGGGGCTTCGTCCGCCTCCCGGGTGAACCCCAGCTCGTCCAGGGCCTCCAGCACGTCGGCGACGTCGGCGCGCTCGCCGTACTCCGCCTCGTAGCGCCGCGCGGCCTCCGCGGGGGTCGCGCCCGCCTCCAGCCAGCGCACCAGCTCGGCGCCGTCGGGCGGGAAGATCGCGTACGAGTCGATGTCGGCGCGGCCGATCGTCACGCCGTCGGCGTCGTCGAGGTAGACCAGCGGGTGGAAGTGGACCGGCTCGTCGGCGCGGTGGTGGACGGCGGCCTGGTCGGCCGGTGCGATGTGTCCGGCCGCGTCAGCCGTGCCGGTTTCCCCGGCTGGCCCGGTCTCGTCGGCCTCCCCGGCTGCCCAGGCCTGCCCGGCCTCGCCGGCTTCGTCGGCCTGTTCGACGTGTTCGGCCTGCTCCGTCTGTTCCGGCACCGCTCGACCTCGCTTCCCGGGCCTGCGCCGTACGTGCGCGCGTCGTCTCGTGCTGCCGCTACGGGCGGCGGATGCGCCGCCGTCCGGCAGCGAAGTGGCCGCTGCCGGACGGCGGTTCTACCGGATTACCCGGCTGCCTCGGATCAGGCGGCGGGGTAGACGTGGCAGCCGGAGGTGGTCAGACGGACCGGGCCGGCCTTGCGGATCACGATCTTCTTCATGGCTGCCTCCTTGAAGGGGAAACGGAACGTGCGACCACCACACTCGGCGCCGTCCCCAGAAGGTCCCCAAAGCCCGCCCAAACCCCTGCCCCCGCAGGGGCGGTCGCGGGCGCGTGCGCGCACGCCGGGGCGTGTCCGTGGCGCCTATTCGGCCGGGCGGGGCGATCTCACCACGAACGAGTGACGAAGTGTCACGCTCTCGTAAATTCTGGGACATACGGCCGATATTGTTCGAGTGTGATCGGCCCCCAAGTGGCCGATCGGAACAGGAGGTTCACCCATGCGTATGGGTACGGTGCTGGGCACCATCGGGGCCGCCGGCGCCCTGGCACTCGCGATGTCCGTCCCGGCCAACGCCGCCACGTCGCGCTTCGTGAACGTGTCCACCGGCTTCTGCCTGGACAGCAACGGAAGCGGCAACGTCTACACGCTGGGCTGCAACGGCGGCAACTACCAGAACTGGGACGTCCAGAGCGTCGGCGGCGGCGCCGTCCAGCTCAAGAACGTCTCCACCGGCTTCTGTCTCGACAGCAACGCCAGCGGGAACGTCTACACGCTCGGCTGCAACGGCGGCAACTACCAGCACTGGCTGAAGCAGGACGTCGGCGGCGGCGCGGTGCAGTTCAAGGACGTCTCGACGGGCTTCTGCCTGGACAGCAACGGCAGCGGGAACGTCTACACGCTGGGCTGCAACGGCGGCAACTACCAGCACTGGAAGTCCTGACCCCTGCCCGGTGATCTCCCGGCCCCCGTGCTCCGCGGGGGCCTTCTTGCTGCCCGGGGCGCCGCGCGCGGACAATGCACGGCATGACGACATGAAGAGCACCGGTGGTAGTGGTATCGGCACCGGCACCGGTGCCCGCCGGACGCACGGCCTGGCGCCGTGCGCGCCCCGGCTGGGCCGTCCGCGACGGCGGGCGGTGGAGCTGCGCGGTGTGCGGCGAACCCCTGCGCACCTACCGGTACCGCCTCCACCCGCCCGGCTCCCCGGCGTTCGAACGCTGCGCCGGCCTGGCGTGGTGCTCCAGCTGCCGCACCTACCGGGCCGACGTCGTGCACGTCCCGCGCGCGGAAGCGCTGCACGACGCGCTGGCGCCGCTCCCGGCCGACGAGCGCGACCGGCTGCTTCGCAAGGAGACGGCGCTGGTCCACCACCTCGACCGCTCGGGGGAGGGCGACCGCACCGGTCGTACTGTTCGTGCCGTCCGCCAGGGTCTGCGGCCATGACCGGGACCACACCGGAAGAATGGCCGGAACCCCCGCTCGCCGGGGACGAGGCCGCAGCCGTCCTCGGCGCCCTCGAACGCCAGCGGGCCACGCTGGCGTGGAAGTGCTCCGGCCTGGACGCCTCCGGCCTGCGCACCACACTCGGCACGTCCGCGATCACGCTGGGCGGCCTCCTCAAACACCTGGCCCACGTGGAGGACAGCCACTTCGCCCGGCTGTGGCTCGGCACACCCACCGGTGCCCCCTGGAACGGGATCGACTGGGAGGCCACCCCCGACTGGGACTACCGGTCCGCCTCCGCGGACACCCCCGAGCAACTCCTCGCCCTCTGGCAGGAATCGGTCGCCCGCTCCCGCGCCGTCGTCGCCAAAGCACTCACCACAGGCGGACTCGACCAGCTCGGCGCCTACACCACCCGCAGCGGCGAACGCCCCAACCTCCGCCGCATCCTCCTCGACCTCATCGAGGAGTACGCCCGCCACGCCGGCCACGCCGACCTCATCCGCGAATGCGTCGACGGCCTCACGGGCGAGGACCCGCCGAGGTGACCCCCGCGTCCCCGTGACCGCCCCTCCCGGCCGCACGTCCCACGGCCAGCAGGTGCGAGCTGGCGGCCAGCAGTTCGGGGTAGGGCTCGGCCAGGCGGGCGGCGGTGAGGGCGGATCGGACGAGGGCGTCGGCGGGCGGGGCTCCCGTGGCGTGCTCCACGGCTTTGAGGAGTGACCAGCTCGGGCCCTCGATGCCGAAGACCTGGACGTCGTGCAGCCCGGCGGCGCGCAGCTCGGCCGCCAGCTCCTCCGCGCGGTGGAAGTAGGAGACGGTGAAGCCGCGACGGTCGTCGTAGCTGGCCGTGGCGAGGATGTCGGAGATCGAGTCGCGCAGCCGCGGGGTGTGCAGGTGGGCGAGCGCGGTGTGCTCGAAGACGGACGCGTAGCGGTTGATCCCCGCCGCCGCGACGAGCCCCCCGGGCCGCACGACCCGCGCGGCCTCACGGAGCGCCCGGAGCCGGTCGTCCCGCTCCGGCAGGTGGTAGAGCGGCCCCAGCAGCGTGACGACGTCGAACGCCCCGTCCCCAGCGGCGAGTTGCCGCGCGTCCCCGAGCGATGCCGCGCACACCCGGCGGGCCTGCTCGACGTGCCGCGGCACGGGATCGACGAGCTCCACCTCGTATCCGTCGGCCACCAGCCACCGCGCGTGCACGCCCGTCCCGCCCCCGACGTCGAGCACCCGAGCGGGCGCCCTCGGCAGGAACCGCCGCAACAGCTCCTGCGTGCGCAGAAGTTCCAGCCGCCCGTCGGCGGAGGACGTCAGCCGGGCGTCTTCGTCGAAGACGTCGGTGTAGAAGGCGGTGACCTCGGGGGAGAGTTGGGGGGACGGCATGCCGGAAGTATCCCTCCGCGGAACCTCTCAGGCGTGCATGTGGTGGAGCTCGACGTCGGCGAGGTTGAGGGTGAGCCAGGGGTTCTCGTAGACGGTCTTCTCACCGTGGGCATGTATGCGCTCCGTTCGAGATCGGCTGCCTCGGTGGCTGGGACGCCGGAGTGTCGGCCCGGCCGGTGGGCGGGTGGGGCTGCGTGGCTAGGGTCGAGGCATGACCGACTTGGTGCAGGTGTCGACCGCGGCCGCCACGCGGGAGCAGGCGGTGCGGCTGGCGGAGTCCGCGGTACGGGCGAGGCTCGCGGCGGGGGCGCAGGTGGTGGGGCCGGTGGTGTCGGTGTTCTGGCATCAGGGGGAGTTCGGGACGGGTGAGGAGTGGCAGGTGCTGCTCAAGACCACCGCTACGCGGTATCCCGCGTTGGAGGCGCATCTGCTGGAGCAGCATCCGTGGGAGAAGCCGGAGGTGGTCGCGGTGCCGATCGTGGCCGGGTCGGAGGCGTATCTGCGGTGGGTCGCGGACAGCACAGAGGCGTAGGCGTAGGCGTCAGACCGCTGCGGCTTTTTCCAGCACCGTGTCCACGGCGGGGAGGCCCCGGTGTGCGTCCAGGTGCTTGAGGAGGGGTGCCAGGCGGGCGCGGGGGCGGACGGAGGCGACGCCGTGTGCGAGGTCGAGGGCACGGACGGCTGTGGTGGCGGCTTGTTCGACTTCGCCTGCGGTGAGGTAGGAGTCGCCGAGCCAGGAGAGGTAGAGGGCTTTGTCGCGGGCGTTGGTGTCGTCGTAGGCGGCGAGGGCGGTTTCGGCTGCGGAGAGGGCGTGCTCGCATTCGGTGGCGCGGCCTGCGACGGCGCGGCCCAGGCGAGCCGTTCGTGGAGCAGGGCGCGTACTCCGGCGGGGGCGTCGGGGCCGATCGTGGCGCAGGAGCGGGCGGCGATCTCTACTCCTGCTTTCTGGTCGCCACTGACGGCTTGGTAGGCAGGAAAGCCAGTGCGTTGCCTGCGAGGTCGGCTTCGGTGGCGGCGCTGTGGCTCTCTTCGTAGAGGCTGCGCGCGTCCGCGGCCCGGCCTCCGTCGAAGGCAGCCCAACCCGCTTGCTGGGCCTGCTCGGCAAGCACGGACAGCAGGCCGTGGCGGGTCTGCTCGGCGTACGTCGAGTCGCGCAGCAACGCCTTGGTGGCCTGGCATTCGCCGAGGTAGACGCGGTAGGTGTCGCCTCCGCCAAGCACCTGGTCCAAGCGTCGCAAGCGTGCGGCGCGTCGGCGTAGCTGGTTCGGCAGCTCCGAGCCGAGGCGTCGGCCCGCTGTGGGGCGGGACAGTTCGGGCAGCGCCGCTGCCAGCCCGGCACCGGTGCCTGCTCGGAGAAATCGCCTGCGCTCCACGGGACTGTCGTCCTCCTCGCTCGTACGGTCACGTGCAGGAACGGGTTCGCTCTTCTCCCAGGGGCGGGGTGCGAGTCCGAGCATGTGGCCGGGGACGCGCAGGGCGTCCGCGACGCGGGCGATCTTCGAGTACCTGATCCCGCCCAGCTCGCGCGCGAGGCGGAACACCGTCCCGATGTCGTGGGCGGTGATCGCGGCTCGCATGTCCGCTCGTTCGAGGATGGCGCGCGGTAACGCGGTCGCTGGTCGGTATCCGGTCATCGCGCTGTCCTGTCCTGCCAGTTCAGCCGAGTGTGCGGTGCGCAGGCCGGAAAAAGCGTACCCATCATGGGTATACCCGCGCCGGGGAAGCCACCTCGCCTTCACCCCCGCACAGTTGATGCTCACCTTACGTAGTGAGAGGAGCACCCGATGTACAAATTCCGGGTCGAGGCGGAGGAGCGCTGTGTGCCGCAAGCTCGGCACAGGATCCGCGCCCTGATCCACGGCTGGAAGGTTCCCCTGTCGGACGGGCAGGTCGCCGAGGTCGAACTACTCTCGACCGAGCTGATCGCCAACGCCGTGCGGCACACCGGAGCCGCCTGCACCGTGGTCGTGCGGTGGACGGGGGAGCGGGTGCGGGTCGAGGTCGCCGACGGCAGTGGGGTGCGGCCCGAGGTGCGGCGCTGTTCGGTGGACGCGGAGGGTGGGCGGGGGCTCGTGCTCGTGGACGCGCTCGCGGCGGACTGGGGGAGCGTCCGCGAAGGCGCCGGGAAGGTCGTCTGGTTCGAGGTCGGGACCCGGAAGCAGCCCCAGCCGTGGAGCACACCGGGGACGTGGACGATCACCACCACCGACGGCACCGTCCGCGCGGGCTACCTGCCAACGTGGGCCGAGGACGACCCCACCGAGACCGGCGTACCGCCGGAAGAGCTGGACCGGCGGCTGGCCCTCGTCAACCACCGCACCTTCTTCGAGGGGCCGTTGGCGCCCGTCACCGCGCCGGATCTGTGGGACGGCGCAGAGGACGAGCCCCTTTTCGAGGGCAGCATCGAGTGCAGCCCGTACGACCCCGACGCCCGTATGCGCCTCCCCGTCGTCAACCTCCGCGTCGCCGAGGGGCGTTGGAAGAGACATTCAAGTTCTCCACCGACCCGGAGTTGGAGGCGAAGGTCCGCGACGTGGTCGGGTTGTATCTGGCCCCGCCGGAGAAAGCAGTGGTTGTCTGTGTCGACGAGAAGTCGCAGATCCAGGCGCTGGACCGGACCGCCCCGATGCTGCCGGTCCGGCCGGGCCCGGCAGAGCGGCGCACCCCATGACTACGTCCGCCACGGCACCACCACCCTGTTCGCCGCCCTGGACGTCGCCACCGGCAAGATCACCGCCGACGCCTGCTACGACCGGCACCGCGACGACGAGTTCCTACGCTTCCTCAAGCAGGTCGCCAAGGCCTACCCGAGGGTGAAGCTGCACGTGGTCGCCGACAACTACGCCACCCACAAGCACCCACGGGTAAAGACGTGGCTGACGAAGAACCCGCGGATCACCCTGCACTTCACCCCGACCTCCTGCTCCTGGCTGAACGTGGTCGAGATCTTCTTCGGCATCATCACCCGGCAGGCGATACGCCGCGGTTTCTTCCGCTCTGTGCCCGAGCTGACCGACGCCATTCGCCGCTTCATCGACGCCTATAACGAACGCGCCCAGCCGTTCGCCTGGACCAAGACAGCTACCAGATCCTGGCCCACGCGCGACCTCGGAGCACGGGCGCGATCTGAGCGGTTCGAGCCGGTTCCGCCCATCCGCTCACGCCTCAGCGCCCTGGGCGACATCAAGGGCTCGGTACTCGTGCCGCCGCCCAGGGACTGCAGTCGGCCCGGCAAACCACAGGGTTCGAGCCGTGCCGGGGGCAATCCTTTCGGCAGAATCGCCCGATGCCGAGCCATGGCGGTTCGCTTCGATACGCGCGTGTGCGCAGACCACGAAGCCGTCCGGCTGAGACGAAGCGAGGATCAGGCACAGTGGTGGCTGGCGCTGTAGATCGTAGATGTCGGCCGCCGACCAGGCGAAGATCCTCTCGCGTTCGTTCGGGTCGGCGGCTCGGACGGTCAGCGGCTCGAACCCCTGGTGCAGATTCGTGGCCGCGACGCCGTCGAACCAGGCATCGACAGTGTCATCTCCAGCGAACCGGGCGATGCTTCGAAGCAGCAGCATTTGGTGGCTGACGGAGTAACGCCAAACCCTGAAGCGCCTGGCCACGCTGAAACTCGCTGCCCAAACGCCCTCACCCTGTTCGCTCATCCGTACATGCTGATTGGTCAACGCAGCCCGAGCAAGCCGCGCCGGAACACTGTCTCCCACCCGGAAGACGAACAGGCCCCAGCGTCTGAAGACTTAGTTCACGAGACACTAGGGTCTGTTGTGAAAGTGGATTTTTTGTTCGTTCATGATCATGTCTTGTGGGGCGTGGTGATCTGACGCATGGCCAGTGGGGCCGGCTTGAGCCGTTGCTGCCGCAGGGCATCAAGGCGGGCCGCCCGCGGGTGTGGACGCGGCGGCAGCTGATAGACGGCATACGGTGGCGGACCCAAACGGGTGCTCCGTGGTGTGACGTGTCGGAGCGTTATGGACCCTGGGACCGTGTCTACGATTTGTTTCGGCGCTGGCAGCGCGACGGCACCTGGGCGAAGATCCTCACCCGGCTCCAGGCTGACGCTGACGCCAAGGGCCTGATCACCTGGGACGTGAGCGTCGGCTCCACAGTCTGCCGGGCCCACCAGCACGCCGCAGGCGCGGCGAAAAGGGGATCTCCAGAAGGAACCGCCCGGCGGCGTCTTGGTCGAGCCGGCCGACCACGCCGCGAAAGCGGCCGGATCGGGTGCGGGCCGACAAGGCGTACGACTCCCGCGACAACCGCTTCTACCTGCGCAGACGTGGGATCAAGGCCACGACCCCGATCCCGGAGGACCGGGTCCGCAACCGCCTCAAACGCGGATCGCGTGGCGGACGGCCGCCGAAGTTGGATCAACCGCATCAAGCGACACCGGGCCGTCGCCACGAGGTACGACAAACTCGCCGTCCGCTATGAAGCGACAGTGCTGGTCGCGGCCATCAACGAATGCCTGTGAACAGCGATTTCACAGCTCGACCTAATGAAGATTGACGTGAAAAGGGTGACAGTGATCCGTCTGACAGGCGAAGATCCTCAACTCGCCCCACCGTCCGACTACCACCGCGGACTCGTCATCGCTCGCGATGGTGAACACGAGCGGCATCACCACTCCGCACGCCTCGCAGGTGATCGGCGTCGGCTGTGACAAGTGCCAGGTGGGCCAGCCCCCCAGCTTCCAGCCCGGGAGACGGGTGATGGTGTCCTTGCCCTCGTCGTCGGTCTCCTCGATCAACCGCTGCAAGCGCGGCTGGAGGTCGACGGGGAGTTCCTCACGGTATGGGAAGTCAATCAGCCGCTTGGTTGTGAACATGCACGGCTCCGGGAGGTAGCCGAACTCGTAGTGGCGTACCGGGTGGGGAGGGCCCACAAGGTGCTCATCCACATCGGCCACCTGTCGCCAGCGCAATTCCACGATCGGGCTGACGTCGGCCTGGTTCGCCGGCGCGTCCCAATGCTCGTTGGGGCACCACAGCACCTGCAGGAGATCCATCCCGGCCGGCCACCACGGACCCGGTACGTCCCGGGCGTAGATCTGCGCGACCGGCACCATCGCGACCGCCAGAACGCCTGACGGCTCCTCCTCGTCAGGTTCGGAGCAGACCGGCCACGGCTCATCGGCAGGCCAGAGCAACGGGCCGCCGATGGAGCTGTCTCTCACCCCCGGGTGGCCACGTGCAGGATCGAGTAGGACAGCCTCTCGGCCGAAAGACGCGAGCTCGGGCAGCGCGGCCAGTATTTCCGCGTCTGATGGCCGCTCAAGGAATGTCATGACACTTTTACTCTCCAACGGGCAGGGCGACTGCAGAGTACCGCCCGCCCACGGCGCCATCTCCAACTGGCTGGGCAATACAGGCTGCACTCACAACCACCGCAGGAGCAGCCAAACAGTGACCAGCACTTTCCCCAACAGGCCCTAGAGCACGTTCGCCCACCCGAAGGCGAAGACGTAGGAGCGGCGTACCGCCTCCGTGCCGCGGATGCCGCGCAGGAGGGTCACCGTGAGCGTCGTGAGGAAGAGGGCCGCGAAGGCCGCGGCGACGGCCGCTCCGGCGAGTGGGCTCGCCAGGATGGCCACCACCGTGCTCACGGCGGCGACGATCGCCAGGCCGACGTGGGCGGCGGGCAGGTCGGCGCGGAAGTGCGCGCGGACGGCTCGGCGGGACGCCCGTACGTCCGCGGTGTAGCGCTCGCGGGCCGCCTGCTGGTCGGCGGCGGGGCCCTCGGGCCATTCGCGCATGCCGTGCCTCCCCCCCGGAAGTCCGGTCGGGGGAAGTCTAGTGCGGCGCATCAGCGCGTACGCCCCCGGCGGTACGTCCTCCGGCCGGTCGCCCCCCGGCCGGTCGCCCCCCGGCCGGTCGCCCGGCGGTGGTGAACGGCGGGAGGCCACAGCAGGCGGCCACGGAGCGCAGCGCCGTCCCGACCTGCGCCCACGCGAAACCGCCCCGAGGGTTGACGTGTGCACGGCCTCAGGGGAAAGCTCGGGCACGGAGGGGGTGACAACGTTGTCAGGGGAATTTGTTGACAGCCGTCGCCGCCTCCGGAGAGCCGCAGGGTGACAAGGGAGGTCACACGTGTTCCGTCAGAGGCACCAGCATCAGTCGCCGCGCCAACGACCATGGCGCCGCGGCGCGGTCGTCGGGGCCGTGCTCGCCGCCGTGGGGGCGCTCGCCGTGCCCGCCGCGGGGGCTGCCACCGCGGGCGGGCGGCACGGGGGAGGGGCCGCGCTCGTCGCGGACCCGACCTCGTACGTCAACAGCTTCATCGGGACGCAGAAGGGCGTCGACTGGGAGAACACCTTCCCCGGTGTCACCGCGCCCTTCGGCATGATGCAGTTCAGCCCCGACACCACCAACGCGCCCACCGGGTACGGGTACACGGACGACGCGATCAAGGGCTTCAGCCTCGACCACTTCTCCGGCGGCTGCTCCTCCTTCGGGGACATCCCGCTGCTGCCGGTCACCGGCGACATCGGGGCCGACCCGGCGGGGCGCACCGAGCACTTCTCGCACGACGACGAGCAGGCGGCCCCGGGGTCGTACGACGTCCACCTCACCGATTCCGACGTGCAGGTCGACATCGGGGCGACCACCCGCACCGGCATCGCCTCCTTCGCCTACCCGGCGTCGGCGGGCAGCACCGCGCAGGTGCTGGTCAAGTCGGGGACGAACCTGGGCGGCGACTACGCGGCCGAGGTCAACGTGCTGAGCGACCGCGAGATCTCGGGTACGACCACCCCGCACGGGCTGTGCAACAACAGCAAGTACACGATGTACTTCGACATCACCTTCGACCGCCCCTTCACCGCCCACGGCACATGGCAGCGCGGCGGCGGCACCGGCAGCGGCGCGACCGCCGTCACCCCGGGCGCGGACAGCGCGGCCGGTTCCGGCTCCGGCGCCTACCTCACCTTCGACACCGCCAAGGGCCGTAACGTCACGGCCAAGATCGGCATGTCGTACGTGAGCACGTCCGGTGCCGCGGCCAACGCCAAGGCGGAGATACCGGGGTGGAGCGTGCCGAAGGTGCAGGCGCAGACCCGGGACGCGTGGCGGGACGCGCTGCGCAAGGTGTCGGTCGGCGGCGCGGCCAAGGACCAGCTCACGGTCTTCTACACCTCGCTCTACCGCTCGCTCCAGTCGCCGAGCGTCTTCAACGACGTGGACGGCCGCTACATCGGCTTCGACGACGTCGTGCGCAAGGTGCCGCGCGGGCACACCCAGTACGCGCACTTCTCGGACTGGGACATCTACCGCTCGCTCGCCCCGCTCCAGACGATGCTCTACCCGCGTGAGGCGGGCGACATGGCCAACTCGCTGCTGCGCGACGCCCAGCAGCAGGGCGGCTGGTGGCCCAAGTGGCCCTCGCAGAACATGACCGGCAACGTCATGAACGGCGACAACGGGGTCCCGCTCTTCGCGCAGTACGTCGCCTTCGGCGCGACCGGCGTGGATGTGAAGGACGCGCTGCCGATCATGAAGAAGGGTGCGACGGTCTCGCAGAAGGTCGGCTGGGGCTGGGTCGAACGGCCCGGTGTCGAGGACTACGTGCGCCTCGGCTACGCGCCCAACAACGCGACCTCGCAAGGCGATCACGGCCTTCAGGGCGCGTCGGAGACGCTGGAGTGGGCCACCGACGACTTCGCCATCTCGCAGCTCGCCGCGACGGTCGGGGACCGGGCGACCGCCGCCGAGTACGCCCGGCGCGGCAACAACTGGCAGAACATCTTCGACCCGGCGACCGGCTATCTCCGCCCGCGCGACGACAACGGCTCCTTCCCGGCCGGTCCGGGCTTCCAGGCGCCGCCCGCCGGTGCCTTCGGCCAGGACGGCTACGACGAGGGCAACGCGGCGCAGTACAACTTCTCGGTGCAGCAGGACATCGCGGGCCTGGTGACCGCGATGGGCGGCCCGGACAAGGTCGTGCCGCGGCTGGACGACTACTTCAGCCAGCTCAACGCGGGCGGGAACGCGCCCTACGACTGGGCGGGCAACGAGATCGACACCACCACCCCGTGGATGTACGACTACGTGGGCCAGCCGTGGAAGACCCAGGAGGTCGCCCGGCGGTTCGAGACGGAGCTGTTCACCACCGCCCCCGACGGGCTGCCCGGCAACGACGACAACGGCGCGCTGTCGTCGGAGTACGTGTGGGCGGCGCTCGGCATGATGCCGGCCACCCCCGGCACGCCCACCCTCGCGCTCAACTCCCCGCTCGTGCAGCGGGCGGTGATCAGCCTCGGCAACGGGCACCGGATCACCATCGACGCCCCGAAGGCCGCCACGGACGCCCCGTACGTGACCGGGATGCGGCTGAACGGCGGGCGTTTTGAATCCACCGCGCTGCCCGCCTCCTTCGCCACCCGTGGCGGGGACCTGCACATCGACCTGTCGACCCGGCCCGACACCCACTGGGCGACCGGCGCGAAGGCGGCCCCGCCGTCCTGGCGTACGGGCGAGGTCCCGGCGGTCGGCTACTTCACCCCGACCGGTGCCCAGGTGATGGCGGGCGGCAGCAGCGTGCCCGCGACCGTCGGCGTCTCGTCGCTCGCGGGCAAGGCCAAGACGGTGCGCTGGACGGCGAGTTCGGACGTGCCGGGCGTGACGGTGACCCCGTCGTCCGGCACCCTCGACCTGCGGCACGCGGACAGCGCGGCCGTGCCGGTCACCCTCGCGGTCGCGGACGGCACCCCGTCCGGCTACCACCCGGTGCACGTGGACTTCCGCGCGCAGGACGGGACGCGGCTGCCCGGCGGGGCCGTCGTGGTGACCGTCCCGGCGGCGGACGGCACGGCGACCGCGTGCGACACGCTCGGCGCGACCGACACCGAGTGCGGTCTGCGCTTCCGCGACAACGGTGACGGCCACACCGTCCCGGTGACGCTCGACGGCCGCAGCGGGCGTTCCACGACGGACGGTTCGCCGTTCGAGTACTTCGACGTCGACAACACGATCGTCCCCGGGGCGGCGGCCGGCACGTCCTACCGCGCCACCGTGACGATCGACTACTTCGACCACGGCACGGGCACCTGGAGCCTGCACTACGACTCCGCCTCGGCCGCCTACAAGCAGTCGGAGTTCGTGCAGAAGACGGGGACGGACACCTGGAAGACGGCCACCTTCACGCTCGACGACGCGGTCTTCCGCAACGGCGAGAACGCGGGCAGCGACTTCCGGGTCGCCAACAGCGGTGACACCGGCACGCTCGGCCGGGTCGCCGTCACCGTCAGCGGCGGCAACGTCCTGGCGCTGCACCTGTGCCCGGACGCCGGCTGACCGGCGGGCACGGGAAGAACGGAAAGACCGGTGGCCCGGCGGGATCTCCCGCCGGGCCACCGGCCGTCGGCACACTCAGTGCTCGCGGTACTCGGCCCAGTCGAAGTCGGCGTAGCCGCCGTCCGCGCCGATGTCCTGCACCCACAGGCCCAGGAAGGCGCCGGTGAAGGCGGGGCTGGCCGCGCGCCCGTCGGTGTCGTGCTTCTCGCCCGCGTACTCGTCGGACAGGATCGTCGCGTCGAGGGGTTCGCCCAGCGGCGTCCACTCCCCGCCGGGCAGGCGGTACGCGAAGCGCACCTCGGGCAGTTCCATTGTGACGCGCAGCTCCACCGGCCCGCTGCCCAGCGGCAGTTGGGGGCCGACGACGCGTTCGCCATCGTCACAGCTCAGCACCGCCAGCACGGTGACGCCCGCGTCGTCGCAACCGACGTACGCGTAGTGCCAGTTGCGGCTGTCGTAGTAGGCGGTGAGGCCCGCGAGCTGCCGTACGTCGGCGGGGGAGGAGGCCTCGACCGAGGCGGTCAGGGAGCAGTGCGTGCTGCCCGCCCGGCGGGCGACCAGGCTCGGGGAGCGCAGGCCGCGCGGCGACTGCCCGCCGTGCAGCCGCAGGTGGGACGGCCGGGTGGCGAGGTCCGCCCATTCCGCCGTGGCCGGGCGGCGCAGGGTCGCCCAGTGCGGGCCGAGGCGGTCGCCGTCGAAGTCGTCGCGCGCGGGCTCCGGGGGCCACGGATGCGGGGCCAGCGCGGGCGCGGGCACCTGCTCGGCGGGGACACCGCCGGGCACGCGCGGCCAGCCGTCCGGGCTCCACTCCACGCGCTGGATCGCGCTCTCCCGGCCGAGCACGCAGCGCCCGAGCGGGGTCGCGGGGCGGCCGGTGAGGTGCGCGAGGTACCACTCGCCGCCGGGGGTCTCGACGAGGCTGCCGTGCCCGGCCTTCTGGAGCACCAGGTCGGGGCGGCCGCGCGAGGTGAGCACCGGCCCGGCCGGGTCGGGCTCGTAGGGGCCGAGCAGGTCGCGGGAGCGGGCGACGGTCACCTGGTGGTCGTAGGAGGTGCCGCCCTCGGCGGTCATCAGGTAGTACCAGCCGCCGACGCGGTAGAGGTGCGGGCCCTCGGTGACACCGGCCTCGGTGCCGTCGAAGAGCATGTGCACCTCGCCGGTGAGCCGCCCGGCGGCGCAGTCCCACTCCTGGGCCTGGATCCCGGCGAAGGGGGTGCGGTTCGGGCGCCAGTCGCCGGTCAGCGCCAGCATCCAGCAGCGGCCGCTGCCGCCGTCCTCGACGGCGTCGTCGTGGAAGAGGGAGGGGTCGAAGCCGCGCGCGTGCACCGGCACCGGGTCGGACCACGGGCCCTCGGCGGAGGGCGCGGTGACGACGTAGTTCTGCGCGTCCCACCAGCCCCCGTGGTGGTTGTCGACGCGGGTGAAGACCAGGTGGAACAGGCCGTGCGCGTACGACAGGCAGGGCGCCCACACACCGCCGGAGTCGGGCACGCCGGACAGGTCGAGCAGCCGCCGCTCGTCGAGGACGCCGGGCAGCGGCCGCCAGTGCACGAGGTCGCGGGAGTGGTGGATGCGCACGCCCGGGTACCACTCGAAGGTGGACGTGGCGAGGTAGTAGTCGTCGCCGACCCGCAGGATCGAGGGGTCGGGGTGGAAACCGGTCAGGACGGGGTTGGCGATGACGGCGGCGCCGTCGCCCGGTCCGGCCGCCGGACGGACCGGCGAGGTGGTGGCTCCGGTGGACATGGATGCCTTTCGGAAGTGCGAAGGGTGCGGGGCCCGTTGACCGGGGCCCACCGGGCTCACGGGGTTCACGGCGCCCGACGGCCGGGCTTTCGGCGGCCGGGCCCGCCGCGGGCGGGAAGCCCGCGGCAGGCCGGACGCGTACCGAAGTCCGCGGCGGGGGCGGCTACTTGCCGAAGCCCGCGGTGAGCCCGCTGAGCAGGTGGCGGCGGCCGAAGAGGTACGCGGCGAGCAGCGGCAGCAGCGAGAGCAGCACCGCGGCCATGGTCGCGGGGACGTTCACCCCGCCCTGCTGGCCCTGGTAGTTCCACAGACCGAGGGTCACGGTGCGGCGGGCGTCGCTCTGGGTGAGGACCAGCGGGAAGATGAAGCCGTTCCACGCGCCCAGCGACGTGTAGATGCCGATCGTGACCAGTCCGGGCCGGGTGAGCGGCAGCACCAGCGAACGCAGCGTCTGCATCGCCGCGGCGCCGTCCACCGTCATCGCCTCGTACAGCTCGCCGGGGATGTCCCGCATCGTGGAGGTGAGCACCAGGATCGCCATGGGCAGCGAGAACGCCGCCGTCGGCAGGATGATCGCCAGCAGGGTGTCGTAGACGTGCAGCCGGGTGATGATGAGGTAGACCGGGACGATCGTGGCCTGCGCCGGGATCGCCAGGCCCATCAGCATGACGGAGAAGCCCACCGACACGAAGCGGCTGCGGCTGCGGACGATCGCGTACGCGGCGGGCAGCGCGAGCACCAGCACGAGGGCGACGGTCGCGATCGTGACCAGGATGCTGTTCCACAGGTAGGTCGCGAAGCCCGAGTCCAGCACCGTGCGGTAGTTGGAGAAGACGACGTGGTGCGGCAGCGTCAGCGGCCCGGCGTCCAGGTAGTCGCTGCGGTCGCGCAGGCTGGAGGCCACCACGTAGTACAGCGGCACCGCGACGATGACGAGCCACACCGCGGCGGCCAGCCCGCCCGCCCAGTCCGGGCGGCGGAAGGGCCGCCGGGGGCGGCGCTTCTTCGACGGCCGGGGCGCGGTCGCGGCGGTCGCGCCGGGACCCTGCTCGCGGGTGAGGATGTCGGTGGTGCTCACAGGCCCTCCCGCTCGCTGGCCATACGCCGGAAGCCGGTGACGCGGACGACCAGCAGGGACAAGGTGGTGCCGGCGACGAGCAGCAGCACGGCGAGAACGCTCGCGTAGCCCATGTCGAAGCTGCTGAAGCCGGTCAGGTACATGTGCAGCGGCAGGATCCGGGTGGACGTGCCGGGGCCGCCGTTGGTGAGGATCAGCACGATGTCGAAGTACGTCAGCGAGCCGACCAGGATCAGCACCGAGGACGTGACGACGGTGTTGCGCAGCTGCGGCAGTGTGATGGAGAAGAACTGCCGCCACCGCCCCGCGCCGTCGATCGTCGCGGCCTCGTACAGCTGGGCCGGGACCTGGCGGGCGGCGGCCTGGTAGAGCAGCGTGTGGAAGGGCACGAACTGCCAGGTGATGACGGCCATCACCGTCCACAGCGCCTTGTTCGGGTCACCGATGAAGTTGCCGTCGTCGACACCGATCCACGGCCCGACGGTGTGCGCCAGGCCGAAGTTGGGGTCGAGCAGCGCGCTGAAGAGCAGGGCCACGGCCGCGCTGGACATCAGCAGCGGCACGAAGAACAGGGTGCTCAGCACCGCGCGGGAACGCTGCGGCCCCGCGCACCACACGCCCAGCGGCAGGCAGATGAGCGTCTGCACCGCCCAGGTGACGACCGTGAGCGCGAGCGACAGCCGCAGCGACTGGCCGAGCTGCGGGTCGTGCAGCAGCCGCCGCCAGTTCGCCCCGCCCGCCCAGTGCGGGCTGCCGAGGCCGCTCCAGCTGGTGAAGCTCAGCGCCACCACGAGCGCCATCGGCACGACGGCGAAGAGCGCGAAGTAGAGCAGGGCGGGGACGGCCCAGAGGGCACCGGGCCGTCCGTCGCTCCGCCGGGAGAACGCGCGCGGCGCCCTGCCGGCTGCCGCGCGCGGGGCCGCGACGCTCACTTCGCGTCCATCGCGGAGACGAACTGCTCGGGCGTGGACTGCTTGTTGAAGACCTTCTGCAGGTTCGTCAGCATCTTCTGCGCGGTGGCCGGGTCGAGCGCCTGGTCCCAGGACTGCGTGAAGGACGGGGCGTTGGCGACGAGCCCGTAGATGAAGCTGGTGTAGTCCGCGTTGGGGCTGCTCTTGATCTGCGCGTCGATGCCCGCGACCGCCGGGACCTGGCCGATGGACAGCAGGTCGGAGACGTAGGAGGGCTCGGTGACGGTCTTCTTGATGAAGTCCACCGCCCCCGTCCTGTCCTTGGAGGTGGCCGAGACGGAGAAGAAGTTCGACGGGTTGCCGACGATGCTCTTCGGGTCGCCCTTGCCGTTCGGGACGGTCGGGAAGGACGTCCAGCCGAGCTTGCCGTCCTTGACAAACTTCGGGGCGGTGGCGAGCTGGCCCGCGTACTCCCACGAGCCCATCAGCTCCATGCCCGCCCGGCCACGCGACAGCAGCGCGTCGGCGCCGCCCGCGTCCTGGTTGACCGAGCCGTAGTTGGTGCCGAAGGCGCCGCGCGCGACGAGGTCCTTGATCATGCCGAGCGCGGTCGCGACGGCCGGGTCGTCCCACGCGCCGGGCTTGCCCGCCTGGATCGAGGCGAAGACCTCGGGGCCGCCGACCCGGTCGAGCAGGTACTCCATCCACATCAGCTCGGTCCAGGCCTGCGAGCCGGCCAGCGCGATGGGGGTGATCTTCTTCGCCTTCATCTTGTCGATGTCGGTGAGCAGGTCCTGCCAGGTCGCGGGCGGCGCGGTGATGCCGGCCTTCGCGAAGACGTCCTTGTTGTAGAAGAGCGCGACGGGCTGCACGCCCTCCATCGGGACGCCGTAGACCTTGCCGTCGATGGTGCCGCCCGCGAGGACGCTGGGCAGGAACTTCGCCTTGAAGGTCGCGTCGAGGTCGGCGCTCAGGTCGGCAACGCTGCCCGCCTTGACGTACGTGGAGAGGTTGCCGCCGCCCCAGTTGAGGAAGACGTCGGGGGCGTTGGGGGAGCCGAGGGCGGTCTGCAGCTTCTGCTTGTAGGGGTCGTTGACGAAGGTCTGCATCGACGCCCGGGTGTCCTTGGACGCCTTGTTGTACGCGTCGACGGACTTCTTCTGCACGGGGTTGAACGCGGTGTCCTGGAGGGTCCACACCGTGACCTTGCCGCCGCCCCCGCTGCCGGACGACCCCGGACCGCTGCTGCCGCACGCCGTGGCCGTCGTGGCCAGTGCCGTCACCGCGCACAGGGCGATGAGGGTCCTGCGGGTCAGAGCACTCTTCATCATCGAACACGCTCCTCGGGCTGAAACATTGCAGCCCTACTTGCCGAAAGTTACGATAGTTTCCGCTTCGCAGGAAGGTAGAGTTTCCGGCGGTCGGCGTCAACGCGGGACCGGGTCACAGTGCGGTCACATCAGCCGGGCACCGGCTCGTACCGCCGTGTGAGCGGGGATCCAGCAGGAAAGGCACGGGCGGTCCCATAGGCTGCCCGCGACGACTAGCAGTGAGGTGACCGAGGTGGCACAGGACGGCACGCGGGCGTCAGGACCAACCGCGTCAGGGCAGGCCGCCCGCGCCCCGCGCGTGACGATCGCGGACATCGCCGAGGAGGCCGGGGTCTCCGTGGCCACGGTGTCCAAGGTCCTCAACGGCCACGCCCATGTCGCCGACACGACCCGGCAGAAGGTCGAGGAACTGCTGTCCGGGCACAACTACCTGCGCCGGCGCAGCCGTCCGTCCCGCACGGTCGGCCTCATCGACCTGGTCATCAACGAACTGGACAGCCCCTGGTCGGTCGAGGTCGTGCGCGGCATCGAGGAGACCACCGCCCAGCACGACAGCGGCCTGGTCGTCACCGCCGTGCACGGGCGCTCCGCCGACACCAGGCGCTGGCTGGACAACCTCATCAAACGCGGCAGCGACGGCGTCATCCTCGCGGTCACCGCGCTCGCGCCCGCCCAGTGGCGCAAGGTCGAGGAGCTGGGGATCCCGCTGGTCGTCGTCGACCCGATCGGGCACCCCGACCCCACGATCCCCTCGGTCGGCGCCACCAACTGGCACGGCGGGCTCGCCGCCACCCAGCACCTGCTCGCACTCGGCCACCGCCGGATCGGCATCATCACCGGGCCCGAGGACATCCTCAGCGCCCGCGCCCGGCTGGACGGCTACCGCGCCGCCCTCGAAGGCGCCGGGCTCGGCGTCGAACCGGCGCTGGAGGTGCGCGGCGACTTCCACCACGAGACCGGCTTCTCCGGCGCCCGGCAACTGCTGGCGCTGGCCGAGCCGCCCACCGCGATCTTCGCCAGCAGCGACCTCCAGGCGCTGGGCGCGTACGACGCGGTGCGCCGCGCCGGGCTCCAGGTCCCGCAGGACATCAGCATCGTCGGCTTCGACGACCTGCCGGTCGCCGGCTGGGCCTCGCCGCCGCTGACGACCGTCCGCCAGCCGCTCAGCGACATGGCCGCGATGGCCGCCCGCATCGTGCTCCAGGGGGTGGACAACGTGCTGCCCGGCGACATGCGCCGCGCCGAGCTGGCCACCGCGCTCGTCGAGCGGGAGAGCACCGCCCCGCCGCGCACCGGCTGACCCGTACGGCCCCCTCCCCCCGCCCCGCCCGGCACGCTGCGCCGGGCGGGCCCTCGTGCTGCCCGCACGCGGGACGGCGTCGCGCCGGGCGTGCGGAGTGATCCCGTCCGATCCATTGACGCGGCGGCCGCGGACTCCTACGGTTCCGCATCGGAAGGGCCGGAAACACTGAGATAGTTTCTGCTCTTCCGGCGGGTAGTTTCGGGCATCACCCCCCACCAAGGAGAGTCCGCAGTGAGACGTCGTACCGCCCTCGCATCGGCCGCCGCCGCGATGGCCGCCACCCTCGCCCTGCTCGCCGCGGGCCTGACCGCGGGCAGTTCCACCGCCGCCGCGGCCGGGCTGACGGCACGCAACCTGCCCGCCGACGGCAAGATCCTGCCCGTCATGGGCCAGGACTCCGACACCCTGTCGGACTACCGCACGCAGGTGCTCGACAACACCGCGCTGAACGCCCCCGCGCCCGGCGGCGTCACGCTCTACACCAACCTCGTCGAGGGCGGCAGCCCCGCGCCGCTGTCCGGGATGTTCTCGCCCGCCAACTGGGGCAGCGGCACCGTGGACTTCGCCAAGACGATGTCCCAGTACCCCGGCGCCGCCCTCGCCGTCGGCCTCTACCTCTCCGACGCCACCGCGGGCTGCGGCAACCAGCCGCTGCGCGCCATCATCGGCCGTACCGACGCGGACATCACCCCGCAGCTCACCCAGCAGTACCGCAGCGACATCGACCGCATGATCACCCAGTTCAAGACCTGGAACCGGGCGGTCTTCCTGCGTATCGGCTACGAGTTCGACGGCCCGTGGAACTGCTACAACACCGACTTCTACAAGCAGGCCTTCCAGTACATCAAGGGCCGCATCGACGCCCTCGGCGCCACCAAGGTCGCCACCGTCTGGCAGTCCGCCGCCTGGCCGCTCAACTCCTCGCCGGACCACCCGGAGTACGGCTACACCGTCACCGACCCCAACCACCTGAACCCGTGGTACCCCGGTGACGCGTACGTGGACTACGTCGGCCTGTCCGACTTCTACAACGCCGGTTCGCTGGCCACCCAGTGGGGATGCAGCAGCTACGACGTCAACCCGGTCACGCTGCAGAACCGCGTCCTGGACTTCGCCCGCTCGCACGCCAAGCCGGTCATGATCGCCGAGGCCTCCCCGCAGGGCTACACCACCTCGGGTCCGACCAAGAGCTGCATCATGAAGAAGAGCCCGCAGTCGACGAGCGCGGCCTCGGTGCTGAGCGAGTGGTACGCCGGGTACTGGAACTGGATCGAGCAGAACAGCGACGTCATCCGGGTCGCCGCCTACATCAACACCGACTGGGACAGCCAGACGCAGTGGCAGTGCGCGGACGGCGCCTCCGCGGGCGGTACCGGCTGCGCCAACGGCTACTGGGGCGACGCCCGCATCCAGGCCAACGCCACCGTCCGGGACGCGTTCCTGAACGAGCTGCGCAAGTGCGTCTTCGTCGGCGGCGCCACCGGCACCTGCTCCGGGACCACCACCGGCGGAACCACCGGCGGCAGCACGGGAGGCGGCACCACCCCGCCGACCACGCCCCCGACGACCCCGCCCACCACGCCTCCCACCACCCCGCCGGCCTCCGGCGACTACACGCAGGGCGTGGCGACCGGCAGCGGCGGCCAGGACACCATCTGGTTCCGGCCGAACGGCACCACCGAGACCTTCGTCGCCGTCCACTACACCCTGGACGGCGGGAGCCAGCTCAATTACATGGCCACGTACAACAGCTCCGCGGGCCGCTGGGAAGTGCCCGTGACGGTGCCCGCCGGGCACACCCTGAGCTACTTCTTCGACTACCAGCCCGTCACGCAGACCTATCAGGTGACCACTCCCCGCTATTCGTTCAGCGGCTGACCGCGGATTTCCTCCGCCCCCTAGACCACCCCCCTGACCTGCTGCGATGTCGGAGTCGACGGCCATGACACCGCATGTCCGGAAATTCCGGCAGTCAGGGGGGTGCCTTTTTCGCAAATCGTCGTATTGTGGTGATCGACAACAAATAGGCCGCAGGCGGGCGCGGAGTGCGCGCCTTCCGTCCGGAACACCGGAGCAAGTCCGGCGAGCCGGAGATCCGCGGCCCGTGCCGCACCCCCGCCCGTCAGCACGTCCGCGCGCATGCGTGCCCGTCCCCTGCCCGGCGGCGCAGTCCGGCTCCGACGCGAGGCGCGTCATCCCCGGTCCCACCGGCCCCACGGCAGGCGGGCCTCCCCCGACGCCCAGGTAACGACATGCGCATCCTCAGCCCCGAATCAGCTCTCCCGGTCTTCCACCCGCCGCGGCAGCCGCAGCGGGCCGACCGGGGCCTGCCGCGCACCCCGTGGTTCGCGGGCCCGCAGGACAGCGGGCCGCACCGCGTCGCCGGGTGCCTGCCGCTGCCGCACCGCCCGGAAGCCGGACGGCAGGCGCGGCACAGCGCGGAGGTCCTGCTGGAACGCTGGCAGGTGCCCGCCGAGACCGCGGACGACGTGGTGCTGGTCGTCTCCGAGCTGGTCACCAACGCCCTCAACCACGCACTGCCCGCGGTGTGCCTGCACCTGTCACGGCTGCCGTGCGGCATCCTGCGCGTCGAGGTCGCCGACGGCGGCCCCTGCGGGGTGCCGCTGGAACGCGACCCGGACGCGGGCGGGCGCGGGCTCGCCCTGGTCGAGGCGCTCGCGCAGGCGCACGGCCGGCTCGCCGGCCCGGCCGGAACCCTCGCCTGGGCCGAGTTCGCCGGCTCCGCGCTGCCGGGACCCCGCTCCACGGAGTGACCGCACGAGGAGGCCGCCATGTCCGCAGGGCAGAATCCGGGGGCGGGACAGGGGGCGCCGCACACCGAGGCGCGGCAGCACCACCTCGGCCAGGTGCTGCGCCACGTCCACCTCTCGGGGGGCGTGACGCGCTCCGAGCTGACCCGTGTCACGGGCGTCAACCGCAGCACCACCGGGGTGCTCGTCGCCGCCCTCACGGAGGCCGGGCTGGTGCGCGAGGAGACCCCGCAGACCCACCCCTCCGCCGGACGGCCCTCGCCGCTCGTGCTGCCCGTGCCCGAGCGCGCCCAGGCCATCGCGCTGGAGGTCGGCGTGGAGCGCATCCGGGTCGAGCGGGTGGGCCTGGGCGGCAGGGTGCTGGAGCGCCGCACGCTGATGCCCGAGGCGGACGAGCCGGTCACCTTCGACGGCACGGTCGCCCGGCTCACCGGCCTCGTCGAGTCGCTCGGCACCCCCGCGGCCGCGGGCGGCACCGTCGCGGGCATCGGCATCGCCGTGCCCGGCCTGGTGCGCCGCGCGGACGGCCTGGTGCGCTTCGCGCCCAACCTCGCCTGGACCGACGAGCCGCTCGCCGCGGTGCTCACCGAGCGGCTGGCGCCGCCGTGGGACCGGCTGCCGGTCGCCGTCGGCAACGACGCCGACCTCGGCGCGCTCGGCGAGCACGCCCGCGGCGCCGCGCGCGGCTACCGCGACTTCGTCTACCTCTCGGCGAACGTCGGCGTCGGCGGCGGGCTGTTCTGCGGCGGGCGGCCGGTGCCCGGCCAGGGCGGCTACGCGGGCGAGATCGGCCACATGATCGTCAACCCGGACGGCAACCGCTGCCGCTGCGGGGCGCGCGGCTGCTGGGAGACCGAGATCGGCACCGACGTCATCATCGCCGCCGCCGGGCTGCCCGTACCGCCCGACCACGCGCTGACCGGCGTCGTCGAGGCAGCGGAGGCGGGCGACGAGCCCGCCGCGCGCGCCCTGGACGAGGCGGCCCGCTGGCTGGCGATCGGACTCGGCAACCTCGCGGTCGTGCTCAGCCCGCAACTGGTCATCTTCGGCGGCGGGTTGCAGGACATCCACGAGGCCACCGCCGAACGCATCGCGCACTACGGCGCCCTCACCGGCCTCGCCCACGCCCGTGCCCCCTACGCGCTGCGCCGCTCGGCGCTCGGCTACCGCGCCCCGCTCGTCGGCGCCGCCGAACTCGCCTTCGCCCCGCTGCTCGACGACCCGCTCGGACACACCCGGAGCTGACGTACCGTCAGGCCCACGGTCACCACCGACATCGCAGGTGAACGCCCCGATCCGCACCGGATCCGCACGCCGACCAACGGTGCGTCACCAAGCGTCGGCCGTCCGTTCTGTCCGTACACGCTGTCAGACTTTCGGAAGTGCGCGAATCTGGAACGAATTTTGCCCCCAGAACCTTGTGGCGCGATCTCGCCACGGCATAATCACGCTCCAAGACTGTTGCGGGGTGGGATCGCGTCGTGCTCGTTGCTTTCGTCATCGTTCTGCTGCTGGCCATCGTCGGCGGCATCTGGTCCGGCCTCAGACATGTGCGGGACGCACAGCTCGTCCGCATGGCACGCACCACCGTGCAGACGGCCGAGGTGCGCGCCAAGAACGCCGAGGAGCAGCTCCGGATCGCCATCGAGGAGCTGCGCTTCCTGGCCGCCGACCGCATCCCGGCCGCCGTCCTCGCGCTCACCCACGAACACGCCCCCGTGCCCGGCCTGCTGCACCCGCAGGAGGCCAACGCCCAGCTGGCGAAGGCGATGCGGGACGTGCTCTCGGCGACCGAGAACGCCGCCGCCGGGGAACGCGACCGGGTCGACGCCGCCGCCCGCTCGGCGATGCGCGGCGCCACCGCGAAGGTGCAGTCGCTGCTCTACCAGACGCAGAGCGTGCTGCACGACCTCCAGCACGAGCTGGACGACCCGCGGCTGCTGGAGCTGGACTTCCGCAACGAGCTGGCGCTGCGCCGCATCCAGGCCACCGCGGTGCTGTGCGAGGCCTGGCCGGGCCTGGCCCGCAGCGACTCGCCGCTCGCCGAGGTCGTGATGGGCGCGCAGTCCCGGGTGGCCGGCTACGCCCGCATCAAGATGGCCAACCACCTGCGCGAGCAGCGCCTCGCGGTCGTCGCGCGGGCCGCCGAGCCGCTCGCCATCGCGGTGGCCGAGCTGCTCGCGAACGCCACCTCGTACTCCCACCCGGACACCGCCGTGCCCGTCACGATCCAGCAGAGCGGCGGGCGCGGGGCGCTCGTGGTGGTCGACGACGGCGGCATCGGGATGGACGACGAGACGCTCGCGCACGCCCGGCGGCTGCTCGACGGACCCGAGACGCTGCTGCTGACCGAGCTGGGCAACCCGCCGCAGGCCGGCTTCGCGGTGATCGGGCGGCTGGTGCGGCAGTACGGCTTCTCCGTGCACATCGAGTCCTCGCCGTACGGCGGCATCCGCGCGATGCTGCGGGTGCCCGCCGAGCTGCTGACCGTACTGGACGACGAGCACACGCTGTCGGTGCTGGTGCCCGCGCCCGCCGAGACGGCGGCGCCGCCGCGGCAGCCGGAGACACCGCAGGAGGACACCCAGGTGACCGAGGCGACGCCGCTGCCCTCGCGCCGCCGCCGCAGCCCCAAGGCCGCCGCCGCCCGCCCGGTCGCGCCGGTCCCGCCGTCCGAACCGGCGGCCGCGGCACGCACACCCGAGCAGGCAGGCGCGCTGTGGGGCGCACTGCAGGACGGCACCCGCAGCGGCAGGACCGCCGCGGCCGGGACCGCCGTCACCGGTGACGAGCAAGGAGACCACACGTCATGACCACCCGCCGACCCCTGGCACAGGACCTGGCCTGGGTACTGGACCCGCTGCTCGAACTGCCGGGTGTCCAGCACGCGCTGATCGCCACCGGCGACGGCCTGCTGGAAGGGTCCTCACCCAGCCTGGACCGGGCCGCCGCGGAGCGGGTGGCCGCGATGACCGCCACCCTGCACGCCTCGGCGCGCGCCTTCACCACCGCCTTCACCGACCAGGAGTCGCCGCAACTGGCCCAGACCGTGGTGGAGTCCGACCTCGGCTTCGCCGTCGTGGTGCCCGCCGGGCAGAACACCTCGCTGGCCGTCTTCGCCGCGCCCGACACCCAACTGGGCAACATCGCCTACCAGATGCAGGTGCAGGTGGCCGCCCTCGCTCGGGCGATGGCCGCACCCGCCCGCGAGCCGGACGCAGCCGGCCGGCCATGACACCCGGCCGGCTCGGCACCTCAGGAGCGGCGGCCGCGCCCGACGGCGGGCCGCCCGGCGGACGGGGGCGCCGCCTGATACCCGCGTACCTGGCCACCGGAGGCCGGGAACGCCCGCGCGGCACGGCCGGCTTCGACCGGCTGACGCTGCTGGTCGCCACCGACCAGCAGCCGCCGGAACCGGACTTCGGCCCGGAGCACCGCAGACTGTGGACGCTGCTGCGGCCGGGCGCGCTGACGGTGGTGGAGTGCGCGGCCCATCTGGGGCTGCCCGTCAGCGCCACGATCTTCCTGGCCGCCGACCTGGTCGGCGGCGGCCATCTGCTCGCCCGGTCCCCGGTCCCCAAGGCCGAGGAGATCGACCGAACGCTCATCGAGAGGCTGCTCGTTGGACTCCGTGCCCTCCCCTGACACGGCGACCCCGCCGGTCGCCGAACCGCGGCCGGCCCAGGGGCCGGGCCAGGTCCGCTATCTGCCCGCGACCGGGCAGACCCTGATGAAGCTGATCGTCACCGGCCCCTTCGGCGTCGGCAAGACCACCTTGATCCGCACCCTGTCGGAGATCCCCACCCTGCACACCGAGGAGGTCATGACCCGCTCCAGCGTGGGCCACGACGACCTCCACGGGCTGCCGGAGAAGACCACGACCACGGTGGCCGTCGACTTCGGACGGCTGACCGTACCCGGCGACATGGTGCTCTACCTCTTCGGCACCCCCGGGCAGGAACGCTTCTTCCCGCTGTGGCAGGACATCGCCCGCGGCGCGCTCGGCGCCCTGGTGATGGCCGACACCCGGCGGCTGGCCGACTCCTTCCCGGTGATGGACATGGTCGAGGAGCAGGGCCTGCCCTACGCCGTGGCCGTCAACCGCTTCCCCGGCGCGCCCGCGCACACCGACGAGACGCTGCGCAGCCACCTCGACCTGGCCCCCGGCACCCCGCTCGTGCAGTGCGACGCCCGCAACCGCCGCGACAGCATCGGCACCCTCGTCGCGCTCGCCGAGCACGTGCTGAGCGGCCTGCCCGACGACGCCGACGACGCCGACGACGTCGGGGACACCGGCGCCCGCGGGCACGCCCGCGCGAACGAGAACGAGGACGTGTCATGACCGCCCGCCCCCTGCCCGCGCTCTACGGCGAGGACTTCGCCGCCGACCCCGAGCGCCACTACGCCGCCCTGCGGGCGACCGGCCCGCTGGCCCGCGTCGAGATCGCCCCGGGCGTCGAGGCGATGCTGGCCACCGACTACGAGACCGCGCTCGACGTGCTGCGCGACACCCACACCTTCGGCAAGGACCCGCGGCCCTGGCCCGACACCGTCCCCGCCGACTCCCCGGTGCGCTCGGTGCTCGCCTACCGGCCCGCCGTGACCTTCGCCGACGGCGACACCCACGCCCGCTACCGCAAGGTCATCGGCGACAGCCTCGCCCTGATCGGCCCGCACCTGCTCCAGCGGCAGGTCTCCGACGCCGCCGCCGAACTCATCGGCCGCTTCGCCGGGGCGGGCCGGGCCGACCTCGTCGCCGACTACGCCCAGCAGATCCCGCTGCGGGTCTTCAGCCAGTGGTTCGGGCTGCGGCTCGCGGAGGGCGAGCGGCTCGCCCGCACCCACAGCACCATGTTCGACCTGGGCGAGGACGCGCACGCCGCGCACGAGGACCTCACCGGCGCCATCCGCGACCTGGTCGCCGACCGCCGCGCCCACCCGCGCCGCGACCTGACCTCGTACCTCCTCCAGCACCCCGCCGGGCTGGACGACGCCGAGACCGTACGGCAGATAGCCGTCGCCTTCGGCAGCGGGCACGAGCTGACGGCCAACCTGATCGCCAACACCCTCCAGCACATGATCGCCGACCCGCGCTACGACCGCTCCGTCTACGCGGGCGCCATGACCGCGCACGAGGCGATCAACGAGGTGCTGTGGCGCAACCCGCCGCAGGCCACCTCCACCGGCTACTACGTGCGCTACGACACCACCTTCCACGGCATCGGCCTGCGCGCCGGGCAGCTCGTCCTGGTCTCCTACGCCGCCGCCAACACCTCCTCGCGGCCCGGCGGCGCCACGACCGACGCGTGGGGCGCGAGCGAGAGCGCCCACCTCGCCTGGGGCGCGGGCCCGCACAGCTGCCCGGCCCGGCAGCCCGCGCTGCTCATCGCGATCACCGCGATCGAGGAGCTGACCAGCAGGCTGTGCGACATGGAGCAGACCGTGCCGCCCGAGCAGCTGCGGTGGCGCCCCGGCCCGTTCTTCCGCGCGCTCGCCGCCCTGCCGGTGGCCTTCACCCAGTGGGCGCCCAAGGCCCCGGCCCCGCCGGACGAGTCCGGCGCCCGGACGTCGGCGGGACGGCGCGGGGCCGCGGTGGGACGATGAGGGCAGGAGCCAGAGCGCTGGAGGGAGACCCGGCATGCCCTACGCGGATCCGCTGGATGCCCAGGAGATCGACGCCCGGCTGGGGCGGCTGCCCGGCTGGGAGCTGAGCGAGGACGGCCGGACGCTGCGCCGCACGTACCGGCTCGACCACCTGCCCGCCGCGATCTTCGCGCTGCACATCGCCGGGATCCAGGCCGAGCTGGACCACCACTCGGACCTCACGCTCGGCTACGACACGCTGCGCGTCGAGATCACCACGCACGCGGCGGGCGGCCGGCTCACGGCCAAGGACTTCGACCTCGCCGACCGCATCGCCGCCGTCGCGGACGGGCACGGAGCCGCCTGACCGGCCCCGCGCCCGCCGCGCAGCCCCCGCGTCAGTCGACGCCCGGGTAGCGCACGCCCGTACGCTCGCGCACGGTGTCCATCGTGCGCATCACCGCGAGGGAGCCCTCCAGCGGCACGAGCGGCGACTCGGTCAGGCCCGCGCGCAGGCAGCGGCCCACCTCGATGGCCTCGTAGCGCATGGTGCCGCGCTCCAGGCCGTCGTCGGTGACGTCGGCGAAGGTCACCGTGTGCGGGGTCTCGCGCTGCCGGTGCACGACGTAGCGCTCGGGGTTGAAGAAGCCCTCGGGGATCTCGATCCGCCCGCCGGTACCGCTGATCGTCGCGGGCGCGCCGGTGTCGGCGGCGAAGGTGCAGGTCAGCGTGGCGACGGCGCCGCTGTTCCAGCCGAGCAGCATGCCCGTGGTGTCGTCCACGCGCTCGGGCGTCAGATGCGCCCACGCGTCGATGCTGTCCGGCTCGCCGAGCAGCAGGTGGGCGAAGGAGACCGGGTAGACGCCGAGGTCGAGCAGCGCGCCGCCGCCCTGCTGCGGGTCGCGCATCCGGTGGGTGGGCGGGAAGTCGCCGTGGAAGCCGAAGTCCGCGTGGATCGCCCGGACCTCACCGATCACGCCGTCCGCGAGGGCCGCGGCGAGGTGGCGTACCAGCGGGTTGCAGTACGTCCACATGGCCTCCATCAGGAACAGCCCGCGCTCCCCGGCGATCTCCACCAGTTCGCTCGCCTCGCGGGTGTTGAGGGTCAGCGCCTTCTCGCACAGCACCGCCCGGCCCGCCTCCAGGCACAGCCCGGCGGCCTCGCGGTGCGCCGAGTGCGGGGTCGCGACGTAGACGACGTCCACGCCGTCGTCGGCGGCCAGTTCCGCCCAGCTGCCGTACGCGCGCGGTATGCCGTACCGCTCGGCGAACTTCTCCGCGCTGTCCAGACTGCGCGAGCCCACCGCGACGACCTCGGCGCCCGGCACGGTGGCCAGTGCCTCGGTGAACGTCGCGGCGATGCCGCCGGTCGCCAGCACGCCCCAGCGGATAGTGCGGTCCACGTCACTCCTCCATGCCCCAGAAAACCTGGTCTCGCGGTCCCCGATCACTGAAAGAATAGGCAACGTTTCAACCACTTGATCCGTCCCCCTTCCTCCCTCTCATGGAGAGTGCCCCCGTGCACGACGCCGGGCCGAGACTTGCCGCGCAAGTCCCCACCCCCGTCCCTGTCCCCGCTCTCACCCCGCACACCCGGCGCCAGGCACACGTCGGCCTGCTCGTCACCCTGGTCCTCGGCGGCCTCACCGCGCTGCCGCCGCTGTCCATGGACATGTACCTGCCCGCGCTGCCCCAGGTCACCGACGCCCTGCACAGCACCGCCTCCACCGTGCAGTTCACCCTCACCGCGTGCCTGGCGGGCATGGCCGTCGGTCAGCTGCTCGTCGGCCCGCTCAGCGACCGCTTCGGCCGCCGCCGCCCGCTGCTGATCGGCATGGTCGTCTACGTCGTCGCCACCGCCGTGTGCGCCCTGGCGCCCAGCGCGCCGCTGCTCGTCGGCTTCCGGCTGGTGCAGGGCCTCGCGGGCGCCGCGGGCATCGTCATCTCCCGGGCGATCGTCCGCGACCTCTACGACGGCGTGGAGATGGCCCGCTTCTTCTCCACCCTGATGCTGATCTCCGGCGTCGCCCCCATCGTCGCCCCCGTCATCGGCGGCCAGATCCTGCGGCTGACCGACTGGCGCGGCGTCTTCGTCGTCTGCACCGTCATCGGCGTCGCCCTCACCGCCGTCGTCTGGCGCTTTCTCGGCGAGACGCTGCCGCCCGAGCAGCGCCACTCCGGCGAGCTGCGCGGCACCTTCGGGGCCTTCCGCGGCCTGCTCGCCCACCGCGCCTTCAGCGGCTACGTCCTCGCGGGCAGCTTCGCCTTCGCGGCGCTCTTCACGTACGTCTCCGCGTCGTCCTTCGTCGTGCAGGACATCTACGGCGCCTCGCCGCAGACCTTCAGCCTGCTCTTCGGCGTGAACTCGGTCGGCCTGGTCGCCGTCGGCCAGCTCAACGGCAAGGTGCTCGTCGGCCGGGTCGACCTCGACCGGGTGCTCGCGGTCGGGCTGCTGCTCATCACCGCGGCGGGCACGATGCTGCTGCTCTTCACCTGCGGTGTCTTCGGCCGGGCCTCGCTCTTCGAGATCGCCGCCGCGCTGTTCGTGATGATGGCCTCGATGGGCCTGGTGATGCCCACCACGAACACCCAGGCGCTGCTGCTGACCAAGCGGAACGCCGGCGCGGCCTCGGCGCTCATCGGCACCTCGTCCTTCCTGGTCGGCGCGATCGTCTCGCCGCTCGCCTCCGTCGCCGGCGACGGCACCGCGGTGCCCATGGCGATCACCATCGTGACCTGCACACTCGTCGCGTGCGCGGCTTTTGCCGGGCTCTGCGTCCCCGGCCGACGTACCGTGGAGGGACGATAGGCGTCGAGCCCGTACGGAGGAAGCGATGTCTGATCCGGACGAACGCACCTGGGCGTTCAAGACAGCCGACAGCTCGCTGAGGACGGGGTCCGAGACCCCCGTCGATCCCGAGGACCTGGTCATGGCCTCGGGCCGGGAATGCACCCCGGAGCGCATCGAGAAGGCCCGCAGAGAGCTGGAGGAACATGGCGCCGCCGCTGTCGAGAGGTACCTGCCCTGAGGCGGGCCTCGACGCTGCCGAGATCGCCCGGATCGTCCCGGGCCTGAAGTCCGTCCTGGAACTGCCGGTCCCCTCGCCCCGTACCGGGCCGCCCGACACGGCGGCGTACGCGGCGGGGCCGGCCGACGGCCACCCCTGGTGCGCCGGGGCTGTCGTGCTCGCCGGACGCGGGGACGTCGTCGCGCTGCACGAGGCCGTCGGCTGGGCCGTGCGCTACCGCGGGTACGACGAGCACACCGGCCGCGGGACCGAGCTGCCCGCGGCCGAGCGCGTCCCCATGACGCCCGGCACCGTCTTCGACCTCGCCTCGCTCACCAAGCTCTTCACCGCGACCGCCGCCGTCCAGCAGATCGAGGCGGGCGTCCTCGACCCCGAGCGCCCGCTCACCGCGTACGTCCCCGGCCTGGTCGCCGACCCGCGCACGACGCTGCGGCACCTGCTCACCCACACCTCCGGCCTGCGCCCCGAGCTGCCCCTGTACGAGCTGCCGGACGCGCCCGCCCGCGCCGCCCGGCTTGCCGCCGAGCGGCCGCTGACGCCGCCGGGCGAGCAGCGCACGTACTCCGACCTGAACCTGCTGCTCACCCAGGCGCTGCTGGAGCACGTCACCGGACGCCCGCTGGACCGCCTCGTCGCCGACGGCATCACCACCCCGCTCGGCATGACGTCCACCCGCTTCGCCCCGCCCGCCGACTGGCGCCCGCGCATCGCCGCGACGGAGGACCAGCGCCGCCCGTGGGGCAAGCTCGACCGCGGCATGGTGCACGGCACCGTCCACGACGAGAACGCCTACGCCATGGACGGCGTCGCGGGCCACGCCGGGCTCTTCTCCACCGCCTGGGACCTCGCCCTCTTCGCCCACGCCCTGCTCACCGGCGCGCTCCCGCTGCACCCCGACCTGGGCTTCGAGACGGCCCGCCCGTGGTTCATGGGCCCCCTCGCCGAGCACGGCGCGATCGGCCACACCGGCTTCACGGGCACCAGCATCGTGCTGGACCCGAGCTCCGGCGCCTTCCTCGTCCTGCTGGCCAACACCGTCCATCCGGTGCGGCACACCCAGGGCAGCGGGCCGCGCGCCGCGGCGGCGGAGTGCCTGGCGCGGGCGCTGGATCAGGGCGTGCCGGTGGAGGCGGCCCGCCCGTAGTACGTGATCTTGTCGTCGAGGACGCCGATGGCCCGGCGCAGCGCCGCCACGCGCTGCTCCAGGTCGGCGCGCCGCCCGCGCAGGAAGGCGACACGGTCCTCGGGCGTGTGCTCGGCCCGCAGGATCGCGACGAACGCCCGCACGTCCGCGATGCCGAGCCCGGCCTCGCGGAAGCACGTGACCAGGCCGATCCAGAAGACGTCGTCCTCGGTGTACTGCCGCCGCCCGCCCGCGGTCCGCCCGATCGGCCCGATGAGGCCCTCGCGCTCGTAGTAGCGCAGGGTGTCCAGGGAGACCCCGGTCCGGTCGACGGCGTCCGCCGGGGTGAGGGTCGTCGTACCGGTCATGTGGTCCTCCTGTCGTCCCGCCCGCGGTCACCGTGCGGCGGCGAAGCGCTCCATGTGCGCGTCGGCGAGCCGTACCGGGACCGCGGCGAGCGCTTCCTGGACCTGCTCCACCCGGCTCACGCCCACGATCGGGTCGATGCCCTGCCGCATCAGCCACGCCAGCACGACCTGGTTCGCGGTCGCCCCCAGCTCCCCGGCGACGTCCGCCAGCACCGCGAGCACCCGCGCCGTACCGGGGTGATCATACGTATCCGGCAGCGCCCTGTCGGCCCGCACGTACGCCCCCCACAGCAGCGAGCTGTACGACCAGACGGCCAGCTCCTCCGCGCGGGCGAGGTCCAGGTCGTCGGGGACGAGCATGCGGTGCCCGGCCTCGGGGACGGGCGTGAGCGGACGCGGCAGCACCAGCGAATGCCGCAGTTGCAGCGCCGTCCACGGCTCGACGCCCTGCGCGCGGGCCAGCGCCCGCGCCCGCTCGACCCGCCAGGACGCGTGGTTCGCCGCCCCGACCCTGCCGACCGTGCCCCGCGCGACCAGCTCCCCGAAGGCCCCCACCGTCTCGGCGAGCGGCACGGTGCGGTCCTCGGCGTGCGCCCACAGCAGATCGACCCGGCCGGTCCCGAGCCGCTCCAGGCTCTCCGCGAAGCCGGTACGGATCGCGTCGGCGGACAGCCCCTCCGCGCTGTCCGGCCACACATGCGGGACGAGCGGATTATGCCGGACCTTCGTGGCGATCCGCACCCGCTCCCGTACGCCCGGCCGGGCCCGCAGCCACGCCCCGATGACGCGCTCGCTCGCCCCGCCCACGCCGCTGGGATCGGACCAGAAGGTGTAGCAGTTGGCGGTGTCGAGCCAGACCCCGCCGCCGTCGACGAAGGCGTCGAGGAGGCGGAAGGCGTCGTCGGGGGCGACGCGGGTGCCGAAGTCCATGGTGCCGAGAACGATGTTCGCTGTCATGGCAGCCATGCTCGGACCTGGAGCGCGCACCAGGTCAAGCGCGGATTCCCGGGGGCCGGGTGCGGCGGAGGTTCAGCGGCGGTTCAGCGGAAGATGCCCGTGTGGCCCAGGCTGTAGCGGCCCGGCTGGGGGTAGACCGCGAGCCCGTGCGGGCCGGAGCCGACCGGGATCTTGGCGAGGGTGCGGCCCGTCGTCGTGTCGAGGGCGTAGACCTCGGCGTTGTAGCGGCCCGTCAGCCACAGCACCTTGCCGTCCGCGGAGACGCCGCCCATGTCGGGGGACCCGCCGCCGTCGATGTGCCACTTCGCTGTCAGCTTGCCGGTGGCGAAGTCCAGGAGCGAGACGGAGCCCTCGCCGCGGTTGGAGATGTACAGGAAGCGCGAGTCCCGCGAGACGTACAGGCCGTGCGCGCCCGCCCCGGTCGGCAGCAGCTTCGGGGTGGAGAAGGTGTCGCCGTTCATCGTCCACACGCCGTTCGCGACCATGTCCGCGATGTACCACGTACGGCCGTCCGGCGAGATCTTCACGTCCTGCGGCATCGACCCCGGGTACGGGATCTTCTGCTGCGCCACCACCTTCATCGCCGCCGTGTCCACCTTCAGCAGCTCGCCGGAGAACTCGCACGAGACGATGAAGTAGCGGCCGTCCGGGGAGAAGTCGGCATGGTTCACGCCGTAGCAGCTCACCGGCACGGTCTTGGCCACCGCCATCGTGTGCGCGTCCCGGAAGACGAGCTGCCGGTCGAGCGAGGCCATCACGATCGCGTACTTCCCGTCCGGCGTGAAATACAGGTTGTACGGGTCGTGCACGGCCACGGGCGTGCCGACCTTGCCCGTCGCCGGGTCGATCGGCGTCAGGCTGTTGCCCACGTCGTTGTTGACCCACAGCGTCTTCAGATCCCACGACGGCACGACGTGCTGCGGCTGCTGCCCGACCGGGATCGTCCGGACGACCTTGTACGTCTTCGGGTCGATGACCGACACCGTGTTCGACTCGCTGTTCGGGACGTACACCAGGTTCGGCATGGCGCGGACGACCGGGGAGAGGTTGTTCGGCCGGTCGGCCGCGTAGACGTCGCTCTTGTCGATGAGCGGCGGCATCCCGGGCAGAGCCGGATGGGCCTTCGCCTCCCGCTGCTGCGCCTTCACGGCGGCAGCCGCTGCCGCCGCCTGCGACGCGACCGCCGCCTCCGCCGGGGAGGGTGCGAGGGAGCGGTCACCGCGGTCGCCGCACCCCGCGGCGAGCAGCGCGGTGAGGGCGAGCAGGGCGGTGGCGGTGAGTTCTTTGCGGCGCTTCACGTCAGGAGCTCCGAGGTCGTGACCGCACGCAGACCGCGGCGGCGCAGGTCGTCGAGGATGCCGGGCAGTGCGGCGACCGTGCCCGCGTGCCCGAAGTGCAGCGACACCACCGAGCCCGGCCCGGCCTGCTCGGCGACGGCCGCGCGGACCGCCGCGGGGCCGGGGTCGGTGTAGTCGAGGGTGTCCACGTCGTACGCCAGCAGATGCGGATAGCCCGCCCGCCGGGCCAGCGCGACGACCCGCGGGGTCGTCAGCCGGGCCTGCGACGGCCGGAACCAGCGGCCCTGGCTGCCCGTCAGCCGCCGCAGCCGCGCCGCGCACTGCGTGATCTCGGCGGAGGCCGCCGCCTCGTCCATCGCGCCGATGTCGCCGTGCGTCTGCGTGTGGTTGCCCAGCTCGTGCCGGCCGCTCAGCACGCGGGCGGCGAGCTGCGGATACGCGTCGAGCCACGTCCCGACGGCCAGCACGGTGACCCGCGCGCCGCCCTTCTCCGCAGCGGCGAGCACGGCCTCCGCCTCCGCGGGGGTGCCCTGGCCGTGGAACGTGAGGGCGAGCTGCGGGCGCGTGCGGGGGCCGTGCTCGATCTGGGCGGGGAGGGGTGGGGCGGGGTGCGGGGAGGTGCTGGTCGCTGCGCGGGCTGAGGGCGCGGTGGGCGCGGTGGGGTGCGCCGCGGCGGCGTGCGGCTGCTGGGTGGTGGCTGAGCAGCCGGTGAGCAGGGCGCCGGTGGCGCCGAGCTGGAGGAGGGTGCGGCGAGTGGTCGGCATCAGCGCCGAGCTTAAGTGGTATGAGGTGATTTGTCTGGGTGGGTGGGGTGGGCTGTTCGGGCGATGCGGTGCGCTGCGCGGCTTTGCGGTGGGTGGGGGGTTGCTCGCGCCGTTCCTCGCGCCCCTTTGCGCGGCGCCGCCGTTGGTGGGTCGGGGGCCGCCACGGGGCACCTCCTCGGAATGCGCCTTCACCCCCCTACCTGGTCGGTGAGCCCCTCCCAGCGCATTCCTGCGGGGGCACCCCGCACCGTCCCCCTCCGGCCGGACTGGCGGCTGCCTGCCGGTGGGGATGAGCGTTTTCAGGAACGCGGTGGGCACGGGCGCGTGCGTGGGTTCCCGTTTTTTGAGGGGCGCGGTGGGCACGGGTGCCTCGGGGGGCGAGCGTTTTAGGGGTGCGGTGGGCATGGGTGCGTCGGGGGGCGAGCGTTTTTAGGGGCGCCGGTGGGCACGGGTGCGTGTGAGGGTTCCCGTTTTTAGGGGCGCGGGGAACTGCGCGACAAGCCCCCACCGGGCGGATGGCGAACTGCCACCGCAAGTGGCAATCACGTAGGGGCGGGCGCGCTGACGCAGCGGCTCGCCCGGGTGAGCGGCGAGTATCCGGCCGAGAACTTCGGCACGTTGCTGTCGGGGCGTGGGTCGACTGAGCCGGTTGCGGGCGCGTACTCTCCCCCCGGGGAGAGGGGGAGTCACGTGGTGGTCACGGAGAGTGATGCGGGGGAGCCGCGGCGGGTCGGTGTGGCGTTGGGGCGGTTGCGGGCGGCGCAGAAGAGTGCGAAGGGGGTGTCGCTGTACTCGCGGTACGTGAACCGGCCCGCCGGGCGGGTGCTGGCGGCGGGGGCGTACCGGGTGGGAATGACGCCCAATCAGGTCACGCTGATCAGTGCGGTGTTCAGCTACGGCGGGATCGCCGCGCTCGCGGTGGGGGAGCCGTCGTGGGGGCTCGCGGTGGGGGTGTACGCGGCGCTCGTGGTGGGGTTCGCCCTGGATTCCGCCGACGGGCAGCTCGCCCGGTTGCTGGGGACGGGGGGTCCGGCGGGGGAGTGGCTGGACCATGTCGTGGACGCCGCGAAGATCACCGGGGTGCACGCGGCCGTACTCGTGTGCTTCTACCGGCACTTCGCGCTGCCGGGCGACGGGTGGCTGCTGCTGCCGCTGGGGTTTCAGCTGGCGGCGGTGATGGTCTTCTTCGGGGGGCTGCTCAAGGACAAGCTGGCGCCGGGGGGTCCGGCGGGGGGTGCGGCGCCGTCGCGGTGGCGGGCGGTCGCGCTGCTGCCGGTGGACTACGGGGTCTTCTGCGGGGTCTTTCTGCTGCTGGGGAGCCAGAGCGCCTTCCGCTGGGGGTACGCGGTGCTGTTCGGGGTGAACGCGCTGTTCCTCGTGGGCTTCCTGGGGAAGTGGTTCAGAGAGCTTCGGGCGGTGCGGTGACCGCGAGGACGTCGAGTGCGCGGCGTAACTGCGTGCTCGACGTGTGGACGGTGTACGGGAAGTACACGACCTCGACGCCGACGGCGGCGAAGTCCCGTTCGAGCCTGCGGCCCTTGTCGGTGCCGCGCCAGTCGTCGCCCTTGAAGATGACGTCGAAGCGGACCTGGTGCCAGGTCTCGACCTTGTCCGGCACGGTCTCGACGAAGGCCGCGTCCACGAAGCGCACGCTGCGGACGATCTCCAGGCGTTCGACGAGGGGCACCACGGGGTCGCGGCCCTTGGCGAGCCGCGCCATCTCGTCGGAGACGACACCGGCGACGAGGTAGTCGCACTGGCTGCGGGCGTGCCGGAGGATGTTGAGGTGTCCGACGTGGAAGAGGTCGTAGACCCCTGGTGCGTAGCCGACGCGATGTGTCATGACATGCCCCCCAGCGTCACGGAAAACCCGTACAACACACCCCGTGCGTACGGGAGTTCAGACGATAGTCCGGGCGCCGTGGACTCCGGCGGGGAATTGCGAAAGTACGACGCCGTGCAAGACGCGGCGGGATGCCCCGGTGAACGGCTAGTGTGGCGGAATCAGCGGGATCGGGGGGTTCCGGCGGTCGTGCGGGACCGGGGGAAGGGGCATGTCGTGGGGGATTCCGCCGGGGTGGGCGGCGTACGCCGGGTGCTGCTGGTGTCCACCAACTACGCGCCGGAGCACGCCGGGATCGGCCCGTACGCGACGCAGGTCGCCGAGCACTGGGCGGCGGGCGGCGCCGAGGTGCACGTGCTCGCCGGGATGCCGCACTACCCGGCGTGGAAGGTCGAACCGGAGTACGCCGGGGTGTGGCGCCGGGAGGAGACGCGCGGCGGGGTGCGGGTGCACCGGCGGCGGCACACGGTGCCCGCGCGGCAGAGCGCGTTACGCCGGGCGGTGTTCGAGGCCTCGCTGCTCGGGCACGGCCTGGTGGCGCCGCCCGCGATGGCGCGGCCCGACGCGGTGGTGGCCCAACTGCCCAGTCTGGCGGGCGGGGTGCTCGGTGCGCGGCTGGCCCGGCGGCACGGTGTGCCCTATGTGCCGGTGGTGCAGGACCTGATGGGCGCGGCGGCGGCGCAGAGCGGTATCCGCGGCGGGGGCAGGGTCGCCTCGCTGGCGGGCGCGGCGGAGGGGTATGCGCTGCGGCGGGCGACGCTCGTGGGCGTCATCCACGAGAGCTTCGTGCCGAAGGTCGCCGCGCTCGGGGTGCCGCCGGAGCGGATCCGGGTGGTGCCCAACTGGTCGCACGTGTCCGGCCCTTCGCGTCCGCGTGCGGAGTCGCGGGCCCGGCTGGGCTGGCGTCCCGGGCAGACCGTGCTGCTGCACAGCGGCAACATGGGCCTCAAGCAGGGCCTGGAGGTGCTCGTCGAGGCCGCGCGGCTGGATCCGGGCCTGCTGGTCGTCCTCATGGGCGACGGCAACCAGCGGGAGCGGTTACGGGAGTCGGCGGGGACGCTGCCCAACCTGCGCTTCGAACCGCCCGCCGCGGAGGCGGACTTCCCCGACGTGCTGGCCGCCGCGGACGTGCTCGCGGTCACCCAGCGCGCCTCGGTGCTCGACATGAGTGTGCCGTCCAAGCTGACCTCGTACTTCGCCGCGGGCCGCCCGGTCGTCGCCTCGGTCGCCGCGGCGGGCGGCACCGCCGAGGAGGTCGAGCGTTCCGGCGCCGGGGTCGTCGTACCGCCCGAGGACCCGCGCCGGCTGCTGGACGCCGTGCGCGCACTGGCCGATGATCCTGACAGGGCCGACGCGCTGGGCGCGCGCGGCCCGGTGTACGTCCGCGAACGCCTCAGCCGCGCCGCGGGACTGGCACGGATGGACGCGCTGCTCGCGGAGGCGCTGGGCAACACCCCGGACGGTACGGGCAAGGGCGGCGTGGACGACGAAGGGACGCGGGGCCAGTGACCGACGCGACGCGCACCGAGGCACAGCCCGACGAGGGCGACCTGCTGCGTGACCAGTTCCGCCAGTTGCTCCGCTACCGGGCCCTGCTCGTCGCAGGTGTGCTCGTCGGCCTGCTCGGCGGCGCCTTCCTCGCCTTCAGCGGCGCGGACTCGTACACCGCCACCAGCGAGGTCATGGTCCGGGCGGCGACCGAGGACCCCTTCGCGAGCGGTGCGACCGCCGACAAGAACATCAACATCGGCACCGAGCGGCAGACCGCCCTCAGCAGCACCGTCGCCGACACCGCGGCGAAGAGCGCGGGCGCGTCGGTGGCCCCCATGTCGCACTGCCTCCAGGTGACCAACCCGCCCAACACCCTCGTCCTGCGCTTCACCTGCACCACCACCTCCGCGCAGCGCGCCGCGGACTGGGTCAACGCCTTCACCAAGGCCTACCTCGACGACCGGCAGGCGCAGACGAAGGCCACCATCGAGCGCATGGTGGCCAGTTACCAGGCCCAGCTCGACCCGATGGTCGCCCAGCGGGGCGACATCCTCGACCAGATCCAGCAGGCCAAGAACAGCCAGATCGTCGGCACGCTCGTCTCGTCGCAGACCAGCCTGCTCAGCCGGATCACCGAACTCACCTCCGACATCGCGGGGTTGCGCGCCCTCGACACAACCCCCGGCCTCGTCATCAAGCCGGGTGTCGCACCCGGCGCGCCCGCCGGGCCGGGGCTGCCGATGATGCTCGGCCTCGGCGGCGCGGTCGGCATCGCCCTGGGTCTGCTCGGCGCCTGGGTGCGGCTGGTCTTCGACCCGACCGTGCGCAGCGACGCCGAGGTCACCCGCGCGCTCGGCGCCCCCGTGCTCGGCACGCTGCCCCGGCTGCGCCGCCGGTCCGCGGCCGCCGCGGTGGACGGCGCGCCTGGTCTGCTGACCGGTGGGCGCGCCGACGTGCGGCTCGCCGAGGAGTACCGCGCGGTCGCCTTCCGGCTCACCCACGACAAACGCTTCGCCGAGCGGCGCAGGCTGCTCGTCGTCGCCCCGCGCGGCAGCGGCGACACCCCGGCGGCGGTGGCCGCCAACCTCTCCGCGTCCTTCGCCGAGATGGGCATGGAGGTGCTGCTGGTCGAGGCCGACCTGCGCGCCCCCTCCCTCGCGGCGCGGCTGACCACGGTCGACGGTGTCCGGCCCGGCTGGGCCCGTACCCCCGCGCCGGGCGAGGGCGGCTGGCCCGCCGGGCTCCAAGTGCCCATCGACGCGGGGGAGTCGGGCTCCTTCGACCTCGTGCCGGGGCGCCGGGTGCGCAACGTCGCCCGCGCGCTGACCTCCTCGCCCGCCGGGCGGCTCTTCGCCGAGGCGGACGAGCCCGGTTCGGCCGTCGTGGTCCTCGCGCCGCCGGTGCTCACGTACGCCGACGCGGTCGCGCTCGCCGGGCGCGTGGAGGGCGTCGTCGTGGTGTGCGACCCGCGCGCGGTGCACCGCGCCGACCTGGAGCGCGTCCGCGAACTCATCGACGCAGCCGGCGCGCACGTCCTCGGCGTCGTCCTGCACGCCGCCGAGCCCGGTGCCCGCGGCCGTTTCGGCCTGCGCCGCACGCCCCGTACGGCCGTGCCCGCGGCCCGCCTCGACGCCGACCGCCCGCGCCCGGACACGACCCCCACCGCGGAGCGCCACCCGGTCCCTTGAGCGGCCCCGACCCGCGGCTCACCCCCGCGCGCCCCGGGGCCGCCCCCGAACTCCCGCCGGACGCCGACGCGTTCGGCCCGTACGGTACGCCCGGCGACGTCCACGACGCCCCGCTCCGCGACGCCTACGGCGACCCGTACGGCCTCGACGCCCCGCCCCCCGCCGGGGAGTTACCCGGCCGGCGGTACGAACCGCCGCCCGGCGACCTGTACGGCGAACCGTACGGCCGCCCCCCGTCCCCGGAGGACGACCCGGTGCCCGCCGCGTCCGGCTCCCCGGGGCTCGGGGCGAAGGCCGCCATCGCCGCCTCCGTCGCCGACCAGGGCATCGCGGCCCTCACCAACATCGTCGTGCTGGTGGTCGCGGCCCGGCTGTCGAGCGCCGCGGGCTTCGCGGTCTTCTCGATGGTCTACATGGTCTTCACCGTGCTGCTCGGGGTCGGCGTGAGCTACGTCGGGCAGGCGCTGGTGCTGGAGCGCGGCACCGACCGGGTGCGGGCCGCGTGCCGTTCCGCGGCGGCCTTCACCGCGCTCGCCTCGACCGTCATCGGCCTCGGCATGGCCGCGGGGTTCGGGCTCGCCGCGCACGGCGGCATGGCCCGGGGACTGGCCGTCCTCGGGCTCGTACTGCCCGTCGTGCTGACGCAGGACGGCCTGCGCTACTGCTTCTCCGCGCTGCGGCTGCCGCACTACGCGCTCGCCGGGGACACCGTGCGGCTGCTCGTCGCGGTGCCCGCGCTGGCGGTGCAGCCGCACGGGGCCGGGCCGGAGCGGCTCGTCGCCGTCTGGGGGGTGTCGGCGCTGCCCGCGCTGCTCGTGGCGTGGGCGCTGCTGCGGCGGCGGGTGCGGGGCGCGCCGCTGGACGTGCGGCGGTACGTGCGGCGCGGGCACCTCGGGCGGCGCTTCGTGATCGAGTTCGGCGTCGGCAACGCCACCAGCCAGCTCGCCGTCGTCGGACTCGGCCTGTTCGCGGCGCCGCTCGCGGTGGGCGCGCTGCGCGGGGCGACGACGCTCTTCGGGCCGATGAACGTGCTGTTCAACTCCGCGACGGCCTTCGGCCCGCCGCTGCTGAACCGGGTGCGGGGCGCGGCCGCCAAGGTGCGGGCGACCGCCGTGCTGGCGTGCGCGCTGGCCGCTGTCGCCGGGCTGTGGACGCTCGTGCTGATGGTGCTGCCCGGCCGGGCCGGGCGCCAGCTGCTCGGGGAGACCTGGGACGCGTCCTCGGCGCTGCTGGCCGCGTCCGGCAGTCAGTACGCGGCGATCGCGCTCGGCACCAGCGCGCTGCTCACGCTGCGGGTGCTCCAGCCGAGGGCGACGCTGCCGATCCAGGTGGTCTTCTCGCTCGCGTCGGTCGGCTGCATGCTCGCGGGCTACGGCCTCGACGGCGTGTACGGGGCCGCGTGGGGGCTGTGCGCGGGCTCGGTGCTCAAGGCGGTCGCGCTGTGGCGGCGGATCGCGGTGCTGCGCCGCCGCCCGGCCCCGGAGGGGGACGACGGGGAGGACGGCGCGGGGGACGCGCACGCCCACGGCGCCGTCAGCGCAGGATCCTCCGGCGGTCCTGGCTGAAGGTCGTCACCAGGGCCAGGCACAGCGCGCCGATCGCGATCCGGCCCGCCGCCTGGAGCAGCGGGCCGCGCAGCAGGATGAAGGAGTAGCCGCACACCAGCGGGATCACGACGGCCGCGATCGTGCCGGGTCTGCCGTCCTCCTGGGTGCGCTGCGCGTAGCGGCGGTCGGCGCGCGCGGCCGCGTAGCCGACCGCGAGGAAGCCCGCGGTCATGCCCAACGGGCCGAAGTCCAGCCAGAGTTCGGCCCACAGCGGGGAGGACAGGTTGGTGTTGGTCATGCCCATCCACTGCCCGACGCGGACCCCGGAGTCGACCGGCTTGCCGTGCCACACCGAGCGGGGCACGAAGAAGAAGACGTCGGCGGCGAGCTGGCGGCCGTCGGTGTGCCCGGCGCCGGAGTGCACGTACGTCAGGGTGTTGGCGAACATCCCGACCTGGTCGTAGTCCTTGACCGTGAGCGGCTCCAGCACCGAGGTGGTCTCCACGGGGTGGTAGCCGCCGGAGTCGTAGCGGAAGCGGTCGAGGAAGGGGAAGAGCAGCAGCGCGGCGACGACGCCGGTGACCAGGGCCGTGCGGTACATCACCGGGCTGCGCGGGAAGGCGGTGAACAGCAGCGCGAAGACGACCGTCAGGAACCAGTACCGCGGGTTGGAGACCGGGTTGTTGACGATCGCGTTGAGCACCACCAGCCCGCCGAGCGCGGTGATCGCGGGCAGGCTGCGGCGGGCCGCGCGCGAGGTGATCATCCAGCGGGTGAGGAAGAGCAGCGCGAGCAGCGCCGGCACGGTGCCGAAGCCGCGGACGAAGGCCGAGCCGACGTGGCTCTGCCCGCCGTCGCCGCCGAGCCCGCCGGACCGCACGGACTCGCTGATCGCCTGCCTGCTGTCGAAGAAGACGGCGGGGCCGCCGAGTTTGAGGATCGAGTACGCGCCGCCGACGTAGGCGACCGTGACGAGCACCCACAGCCGCCGCCGCGACACCTGCGCCACCGCCCGCCCGCCGCGCGCCCGCGCCGCCGGGCGGTGCCGGGCCAGCAGCGCCCCGACGTCGAAGGCCGCGCACCCGGCGATGACGAGCGCGAGCGCGGCCGTGGTGTCCCCGCGCGGCCCGACCACCGGGGTCGGGACCTGCCCGATGACCTCCTGGGTGAGCGGCGCGACACCCATGGCGACGTACACGAAGAGCCAGAACGCCCCCTGTACCAGCCGCCGGCGCCGGGCCAGCACCATCGCAGCGAGCCGTCCGCCCGCGTACACGGTCAGCGTCAGCTGGAGCCAGTACGCCCCGTCCCGCGGCCCGCCCCCGCCGGGCTGCGCGATGACGTATCCCGGCAGGAAGCCGACGAGGGCGACGACCAGCGGCACCGCGAGCGCCCGCGACAGCGCGGCCCGCGGCACCGAGGCAGCCCGCGGTGTCCCCACCGCCGCGTCCACGGCCATCCGCCCACCCCCTGGGGGGAGTTTACGGGCCGGAACCCCCCGGTCGCGGGGTGTTGCGGGGAGCGGCGTGCAGGGCCGGGGCCAATCCGCCCAAAACGGGGCGGTGTTCGCCCCCTCGCGGGTAGGCTGCGGAGCAGGCCGGGAGGGGTGCCGGGAGCGCCCGGCGAAGGGGGACGGGACGATGCGGGTCTTACATGTCGTGACGCTGCACACGCCGACGAACGACTTCGGCGGGCCCACCCGCGTCGCGCTCAACCTCAGCAAGGGGCTGCGAGCCAAGGGGGTGGACGCGCGGATCGCCACGCTCGGCGACAAGTTCACCGGGCCGCTGCCCAGCGAGGTCGAGGGCGTGCCCTCCTTCGTGCGGCAGGCGCGGCACGTGCTGCCCGCGTTCGAGGTCAGCGGGATCACCTCGGGGGCGCTGCTGGCGCGGGCGCGGCGGATGGTGAAGGGCGCCGACGTCGTCCATGTGCACCTCATGCGCGACCTGATCACGCTGCCCTTCGCGCTCGTCGCGCTGGAGACGGGCACCCCGCTGGTGGTGCAGACGCACGGCATGATCGACCCCACCGAGAAGCTGTTCGCGAAGGCCGTGGACGTGCTGGGCATGAAGCGGGTGCTGCGCCGGGCGGGCGCGATCCTGCACCTGACGGAGATGGAACGCGAGGGCGTGCAGGCCGTGGTGCCGACGACCCCGCTGCGGACCTTCCGCCGCCTCGTCAACGGTGTCGCCGTGCAGGAGATGCGCCCGCCGCGCGGCGACCGGCCGCCCACCGTCCTTTACTGCGCGCGCGTCCAGCAGCGCAAGCGGCCCGAGGACTTCGTCCGCGCGATGCCGTACGTCCTCGCCCGGCACCCCGGTGCCCGGTTCGTGCTCGCCGGGCCCGACACCGGTCAATTGACCGCGCCCATGCGGGCGCTGGCCGACGACCTGGGGGTCGGCCACGCGCTGGAGTGTCCGGGCCCGCTCGGGCACGACGCGGTGCTGGCGGCGCTGCGCGCGGCGGACGTGTACGTGCTGCCGTCCGTCGTCGAGCCGTTCGCCGTGTCGGTGCTGGAGGCGATGTCGGTGGGGCTGCCCGTCGTGGTCGCCCGCACCGGAGGGCTGTCGCCGGACGTGGCGGCCGCGGGCGCGGGCCGGGTCACCGACAGCCTGCCGGACGCCGACAACGGCGAGCTGGTCGGCCGGGCGGTGCTAGAACTGCTGGAGCCAGAAGCCAACGAGCAGGCGTCGCAGGCCGCGTGGCGGCTGGTCCACGACCGCTTCTCGATCGACGCGGTCGTGGACACCCTGCTCGGCGTCTACGGCGACGTCATGTCCGACCGGCCCGGTCGCCCGACTGCCGCCCGGCGGCGCGCAGTTCACGCGTCTTGAGACCGATCTGCCAGCGGTAGAAGCTCATCGCGAGCGCGTAGTCCAGCCCCGCCCGCCCGTCCAGGAAACCGCGCCGGTAGACGTAGGCGTAGCCGAAGGACACCAGCGGCTTGAACGGCACCTTGTGGAAGAGCTGCCCCTGCCGGGTCTTGACCCGGCGGATGCTCTCCTTGACCTCCGGATGCAGTTCGAGCCACGCCTCCCAGTCCGAGTAGCGGTTGTGCCGGTCGAACCAGGTGCGGACCGGGTCCAGGTCCTCGTGCTCGATGGGGGAGCGCAGCCGGGCGGCGGATTCCGCGACCGGCTGGTAGTGGCCCTCCTGCTCGCCCATGCCGGGGGCGCCGAGGTCGCCGACCTCCGGGAAGCGGCAGCGGGTGCGGTCCATGAGGGCGCGTTTGACGATGGTGTAGCCGTGCCGCAGCCGCCGCCCGGCGAACCAGTAGCCCAGCGGGATGTCGAACGCGGCCACCGACGGCGGGCCCGCGGCGAACACCGACCGCAGCTCGCCGAGGAGTTCGGGGCTCGGCGTCTCGTCGCCGTCCAGGAAGAGCACCCACGGGATGTCGGGACGCACATGGTCCAGGCACCACTGCTTCTTCTTCGGGTAGCGCCCGTCCCACGCGTAGAGCACGGTCTCGGCGCCGAGACCGGCGGCGATCGCGCACGTGTCGTCGGTGCTGTGCGAGTCGACGACCACGACGGCCCGCACGTGGTCGACGACCGAGGAGACCGTCCGGGCGATGTTCTCCGCCTCGTTCTTCGTCGGTATGACCACGACCAGCGGCAGAGTGTCCAGTTCGTCCAAGGGTGACGTCAGCTCCTTGTCCCGGGGGAGGCCAGCCAGGCGTAGCACCCGCTGGAGGTGATGCCGCGCGCGTCGGCGGGGACGATGAGCGCGGCGGGGCGGTCCGCGCCGGTGCCGCGGCCCGAGGCGAGGACGCTGCCGTCCGCGCCGGTGGCCCGCCACGAGCAGGACGCCGACGGGTGCGGCGCCCGGTAGACGCCCGGCACGACCACCGTGCCCGGCACGGCCTTCGCGCCGACCGTGTACGTGCCGTCGGCGAAGCCGCGGCGGGCCGCGTCGACGACGCCCTGCTGGTCCGGGCACAGCCCGCCGACGGCCGCGGCGGCGCCGTCGTAGGAGATGTCGCCGGTGACGATCGCGGTCGCGGCGGCGTCCTTGTCGATCGCCGCGGTGCGCGTCAGGCGCTCGCAGATCTCCTGCCCGCCCTCCAGCACCGCGACCGGATCCGTGCCGCGCGGCACCCGCCCCGACAGGTACTTCTTCTGCTGCGCGGTGAAGGTGCCGCCGCCCGGCGGGGTGAGCTGGGTGTCGGGCACCTTCGGCGCGTCGGCGGCCGACCCCGGCTGCCCGGCCCCGGAGCCCGGGGACGCGCCCGCGGAGCCGCTCGCGGTCGGCGCCGCCGGGGCCGCGGACGACGGCGCGGTGGCCGTGGCCGGGTCCCTGGCGCGGTCGTGGCCGCCGTCCGATCCGCAGGCCGTGAGCAGCAGCGCTGCCGCCGCCGTCAGGGAGACGGCGGCGGCAGCGCCGGCGCGGTGGCCGCGGCTCATCCGGCGGTTCCGAGCGTGTAGTGCTGCGCGATCTGCGCGGGGGTGAGCACCGCCGGGTAGACGGCGGCCTCGTCGATCGAGCCCGCGAAGTAGGAGCTGGTCGGCGCGGACGGCCAGCCGCCCAGGCTGTCGTAGCCGATGTGCCAGTAACCGGGATAGTCCTGGCTGGTGGTGACCGAGCCGTCCGCGGCCCGCAGCACCCCGTCGACGTACAGCTTCATCCCGTCCGCGCCCTGCGTGGCCACCATGTGGTGCCAGGCGCCGTCGTTGTACGCCGCCGGTGTGGTGACGGTGCGGGTCGTGCCCGTGTAGGCGCCGAAGATCAGCCGTCCGTTGTCGGTCATGTAGACATGCTTGTCGTAATTGCCGCTCGGGTGGGTGGAATTGGAGCCGAAGCCCATGATCTTCCCGCCGCTGGTGGTCGTCGTGCGGAACCACGTCTCGATGCTGTACTGCGCCGGGGTGGGGTGCAGCCGGTCGCTGTAGGTCCACTGCGTCGAGCCGTTGAAGGTGTACGCCTTGGAACCCGGCACCGCGCCCGGCGTCACCGCGTGCACGGGCCCGCCGACGCTGATGCCGCTGTCGTCGCCGTCGGAGGAGTCGGCGTTGTACGAGCCGGAGGCGGCGTCGTAGCGCCAGTACAGGGTCGCCCCGTCCGCGAGCACCTGGGTCGGGTAGGCCTCGGCCGAAGTCGGCACCGTGGCCGACGCGTTGGGCGACAGTGCGCTGGTGTTGACGCCGTCGCTCGCGGAAACCCGGTAGGTGTACTTCACGCCCGGGGTGACGTCGGTGTCGGTGTACGTCAGCTGCGGGCGCACCCACGGCAGCGAGGAGCCCGTCACGGTGTAGACGGGCGTGGCGCCGCCGTTGCGGTAGACCCGGTAGGTGAGCACGCCGTCGTCGTTGTCGGTGCTGGACTGCCAGCTGACCTTGACCGCGCCCGGCGCGATGCTCGTCACGGACGTCTGCGGCAGCGTCGGGGCGCCGGTGTCCGGGCCGCTCGCGAACCGTGTGAGGCCCTGCTGCGCGACACCGTTGACGGTCGTGAACTCGCCGCCGACCCACAGGTAGTCGGTGCCCGCGGACGACGCCAGTGCCATGACGCGCGGGCCGATCTTCTCACCGATGCCGTCGTTGGTGTCGGGGAACCACGACAGCAGGTGCGGGTCGTCCACGGACTCGGCGAGCAGGTGCTTGCGCACCGAGTCGGGGTATTCGCCCATGCTGGAGCAGTCGTGCGCGTGGCTGCCGCTGTAGAGCACGGTCTGATAGACCGTCAGTGACTGTGTGGCGCCCAGGCAGTTGTCCCGCCAGACCTGCGAGAAGTCGGTGAGGCTGAAGCGGATCCGGCCGTCGAACACCCCGCCGCCGGTGCCCTCGTTGGCGGTGTAGAAGCTGTTGCTCGCCGCGTCCATCACGATGTCCTTGGTCACCGAGGTCGCGTCGATGAAGCCCGTCGGATAGGCCTTCACCAGCGCCCCGGTCGCGGTGTCCACGACGGCGAGGGAGTGCGAGTTCACCCCGTCCACCGTGTTGAAGTCGCCGCCCAGGACGGCGTCCTGGCCGTCGGGGGTGAGGGCGAGCGCGCGGGCCGGGTTGTCGGCGTCGGGCGCCCACGGCAGCAGTGCGCCCGCCGTGCTGACGGCCGCGTACCGTCCCCGGTGCTGGCCGCCGACCGAGGTGACGTCGCCGCCGAAGAAGACCGTGTCGGCGGTGGCCTGGATCGTCCGTACGGTGCCCGCGACCGCCGGGTGGAAGGTGCTGCTGACCTGGCAGGTGGCCAGGTCGATCGCGGCGAGGCTGCTCACGCCCACCCCGTTGACCTGCCCGAAGAAGCCGCCCGCGTACAGCGTGCCGCCGTCCGGCGACACCGCGAGTGCCCGCACGGTGGCGTTGTTGGAGCCCACCGTGAAGTTGAGTTGGCAGCCAGCCGGTTGCCCGGTCGCCGCGTCGAAGGCGGCGAAGTTCGCCACCGCCGTCTCGCTCGTGCCGGCCGCCGCGCCGGACGGGCGGATCGCGGAGAAGGTGCCCGCGGTGTAGACGATGCCGTTCGCCTGGGCCATCGCCCACACGATGCCGTTGGTCTGGTAGGTGGCGAGGCTGTCCGCCGTGAGCGCGACGGGCGCCTGGAGCGCCGTGGCGGGCGGTGCCGCCGGTAACGCCCCCAGTGCTGCCGCCGCCAGTGCCAGCACTCCGGTCAACGCCGACCGTTTACGCATGTGTGCCCCCGGTCCCCTTCAGGTGCGGCAGCCGTGGCCGGCCGTCGCGGTCCTGGGCAGAGTAGGGCGTTCCACTTGCCATGGTGCTGCTTTTTGCCGAAACCGTCGGACGTACCCGGACGACGCCCGACATCGGGTCATGTGTCGCCCGCGAACGACCCCTCGGCCTACGCCGGTTGCAGCGCGCCGCCGAGCCGCTCACCGGTCGATCCGTACCGTCGCGCCCGCGAGCTGGTCGGCCACCTGGCGGATGTCGGCCTCGACCATGATCCGGGCGAGGTCGCGGACCCGCACCCGCGGCTGCCAGTCCAGCAGGTCGCGGGCCTTGCTCGCGTCGCCGATCAGCGCGTCCACCTCGCTGGGGCGCTCGTACTTCGGGTCGTAGCGCACATACCGCGACCAGTCGAGCTCGGCGTGCGCGAAGGCCGTCTCCACGAACTGCCGTACGGTCGCGGCCTTGCCGGTCGCCACCACGTAGTCGTCGGGCTCGTCACGCTGCAGCATCCGCCACATCGCCTCCACGTACTCCGGGGCGTAGCCCCAGTCGCGCACCGCGTCCAGGTTGCCGAGGTAGAGCCGGTCCTGGAGGCCCGCCTTGATCCGGGCGACCGCGCGGGTGATCTTGCGGGTCACGAAGGTCTCCCCGCGGCGCGGCGACTCGTGGTTGAAGAGGATCCCGTTGACGGCGTACATCCCGTACGCCTCGCGGTAGTTGACCGTCGCCCAGTAGCCGAAGACCTTCGCGCAGCCGTACGGGCTGCGCGGGTGGAAGGGCGTGCGCTCGTTCTGCGGCGGGGGAGCGGCGCCGAACATCTCCGACGACGAGGCCTGGTAGATACGCGCCCCGCTGCCGCTGGCCCGTACCGCCTCCAGCAGCCGCAGCGCGGACAGGCCCGTCACGTCCCCGGTGTAGAGCGGGGCGTCGAAGGACACCCGCACGTGCGACTGCGCGCCCAGGTTGTAGATCTCGTCCGGCCGCACCTCGCGCAGCAGGTTCACGAGCGCCACGCCGTCGGTGAGGTCCGCGTGGTGCAGGACGAAGGTGCGGCGCGGGCCCTGCGGATCCTGGTAGATGTGGTCGATGCGCTCGGTGTTGAACGTCGACGAACGGCGCACGATGCCGTGCACGGTGTAGCCCTTGGCGAGCAGCAGCTCGGCCAGGTAGGAGCCGTCCTGCCCGGTCACTCCGGTGATGAGCGCGGTCTTGCCCACGCGGTCCCCCAGTGGTGGTCGTGGTCGTCCGGCACGCACAACTCCCCATGCAGCATGCGGAATCGGCACCCGGAAGGGTGAAGTGTGCTGACACAATGCGGTTCATGACGCGACATGCGGATATGGCGGCGGAAACCCCGGCGGACACGGCCGGAGCGGCGTACGCGCGGGCACGGCCCGGTACGGCGGGAACGCGGTCACTGCTCCCCGACCGGGCCAGGATCTTCGTCGCGGGCCACCGCGGGCTCGTCGGCTCGGCCGTCGCCCGCCGGCTGGCCGCCGAGGGCCACGAGGTGCTGGCCCGCACCCGCGCCGAACTGGACCTGCGGGACGCCGCCGCCACCGCCGGGTGGCTGCGCGCGGCCCGCCCCGACGCGGTCGTGCTGGCCGCCGCCCGGGTCGGGGGGATCATGGCCAACGCGACCTACCCCGTGCAGTTCCTGGAGGACAACCTGCGCATCCAGCTCAGCGTCGTCGCGGGCGCGCACGCCGCCGGGGTGCCCCGGCTGCTCTTCCTCGGCTCCTCCTGCATCTACCCGCGGCTGGCCCCGCAGCCCATCCGCGAGGACGCCCTGCTGACCGGCCCGCTGGAGCCCACCAACGAGGCCTACGCGCTCGCGAAGATCGCCGGCATCGTCCAGGTGCAGTCCTACCGGCGGCAGTACGGCGCCGCGTACGTCTCCGCGATGCCGACCAACCTCTACGGGCCCGGCGACAACTTCGACCTGGAGACCTCGCACGTCCTGCCCGCGCTGATCCGCCGTTTCCACGAGGCGGCCCGGGACGGCGCCCCCGAGGTCACCCTGTGGGGCAGCGGCACCCCGCGCCGCGAGTTCCTGCACGTCGACGACCTTGCCGCGGCCTGCACCCTGCTGCTGCGCACATACGACGCCGACGAACCGGTCAACGTCGGCTGCGGCACCGACCTGCCCATCCGCGAACTCGCCGAGACCGTACGGGACGTCGTCGGCTACCGCGGCCGGATCGGCTGGGACACCACCCGGCCCGACGGCACCCCGCGCAAACTCCTCGACGTCTCCCGGCTGTTCGCGCTCGGCTGGCGCCCGCGGATCGCGCTGCGCGAGGGCATCGCGGCCGTGTACGCCCAGTGGTGCGCGCAGTCGCAGGCCGCGCAGGCCCCCGGGTCTGTGCCGGACCCGGGGGCCGGAGGCGTGGCGGCGGCCCACTAGTAGGCCCCGCGCCCGTCGACCACGGCCCGCAGCGTGCGGGTCATGACCTCCAGATCGCCCGCCAGCGACCAGTTGTCGACGTACCGCAGATCCAGCGCGAGCGTCTCGTCCCACGACAGGTCCGAACGCCCGCTGACCTGCCACAGCCCGGTGATGCCCGGCTTGACCGCGAGCCGGCGCAGCGCCACCTCGTCGTACCGGTCCACCTCGTCCGGCAGCGGCGGACGCGGGCCGACCAGCGACATCTCACCGCGCAGCACATTGAGCAGCTGCGGCAGCTCGTCCAGCGAGCAGCGCCGCAGGAAGCGGCCCACGGCCGTGACCCGCGGATCGTGCCGCATCTTGAACATCAGGCCGTCGTGCTCGTTGGCGCCACTGCGCTCCAGCTCCGCCCTGCGGTCCTCGGCGTCGACCACCATCGTGCGGAACTTCCACATCGTGAACGGTGTGCGGTGCTGCCCGCAGCGCACCTGCCGGTAGAAGGCCGGGCCCCGCGAGGTCACCTTGACCAGCGCCGCCAGCACGCAGAACAGCGGCGCCAGCACCAGCAGGCCGAGCGCGGCCGAGGCGCGGTCCAGCGCCGACTTCAGCCGCAACTGCGCCCCGTGCCGCACGGGCGGTGTGATGTGCAGCAGCACCAGGCCCGCCGGATCCTCCAGCCGCACCCGCCGCACCTGCACGTCCACCAGCCCCGGCGCGAGCGCCACCGGCAGACCCGCGTCGTGCAGCCACCAGGACAGCCGGCGTAATCGTTCCGCCGACAGCCGCGGGCCCGGCGCCACCAGGACCAGCTGCGCGCGCGTCTCGCGCGCCGCCCGCAGGACCGCCTGCGCGTCCTGCCCCGGCCCGGCCGGCTCCAGCACACCGAGCCGCCCCGCGACCGGCGCGCCGCTCGCCAGCCGCCTGCTGCCCACCGGCACGACACCCACGACGGCGTACGCGTGCCCGGCGCGGGCCGCCAGATGTGCCACCGCGTGGTCCACGGCGCCCGGCTCGCCCACCACCAGCACCGGGCGCACCGCGTGCGCGGTGCGCCGCGCGGCACGCAGCCGGTGGTACGTCACCCGGCAGCACAGCACCGTCAGCACCGGTGCCCACACGAGCCCGGCGAACGCCGCCGACGGCCCGGCCACGGCGCCGGACGCCGTCCGCAGTACCGTCAGCACCCCGAGCAGCAGCAGCCAGTCCACGACCACCTGCGTCCCGCCCCGGGTCTCGCCGAACGCGCCCGGCGCGTACCGCCGCCGTAACGCCCGCACCACCGGCCAGGCGAGCGCCGCCGCCAGGCCCCACGCGACCGCGTGCGGTGCGTCCGAGGCGTGCAGCGCCAGCGCCGTGGGCACGCCCGCGCCGACCGCATCGACGGTGAGGTTCACCGCGTACCACGCGGCCTTGCCGCCGCTCTCGCGCTGCGCGCCCTGCCAGGCCGCGGCAGCGGCCGTACGCCCGGCTAACGCCGCGGCGCGCGCGGAACCCGCACCGCTGCCCGGACGCCGCGCGTACGACGGCGGCACCGGCGCGCCGAGGGCGCCCGGGAGCGCCGGCTGCGCTCCCCATGCGGGCGGTTCGTCCTTCCGCCCCGAACTTCGCTCACGTGCAACGGGCATGACTGGTATGGCCGACTGTGACTCGACACGCCGCATGTACCCCCCAGGCACCTCGCGACTCGACGTCTTCCACTTCCCCTTGTGGTGTCCCGCCGTGCTCCCAGGAACGCTAGGCCACGGGGAGGCCCTTCCGCTGTGGTTTACGCATATTCGAGCCGATGTTTTGTGCGAGTTAACACGCCTATGGCGCTCCGTTGGCCACGCAGTGTAAGGGGCGCGTGACAAGGGTGAACGCCCCTTACAGTTGGGGCTTGTGCCTACCGTGCCCCTCCCCGACGACCTGCGCGCCGCCCTCGCCGACCGGTTGCGGTCCACCGCCCCCACCAGCGCGTCCGCCCAGGTCGAGCGGCTGATGGACAACTACCGCGGCGCCACGCCCACCGCCGCGCCCGTCCTGCGCGACGCCGCCGACGTCGCCGCCTATGCCGCGTACCGGATGCCCGCGACCTATGCCGCGGTCCGTACCGCCCTCGGCGCGTTCCGCTTGCAGTCCGCCGCATGGGCCCCGCACACCCACCTCGACCTCGGCGGCGGCACCGGCGCGGCCACCTGGGCGGTCGCCGACACCTGGCCGGACGCCGGCCACACCAGCACCGTCCTCGACTGGTCGCAGCCCGCCCTCGACCTCGGCGCCGACCTCGCCCGCGCCGCCCGCACCCCCGCCGTCCGCACCGCCTCCTGGACGCGACGCCCCCTCGGCGGCGCGTCCGCCCTCCCGGGCGCGGACCTCGTGACCGTCTCCTACGTCCTCGGCGAACTCACCCCCGCCGACCGCGCCTCCCTCGTCGACGCCGCCCTCACCTCCGCGCAGGGCGCGGTCGTCGTCGTCGAACCCGGCACCCCCGAGGGCTACGCCCGCGTCCTCGCCGCCCGCGACCGGCTGATCGCCGCCGGGCTGCACGTCCTCGCGCCCTGCCCGCACGACGGGCCCTGCCCCGTCACCGGCACGGACTGGTGCCACTTCGCGGCGCGTGTGCAGCGCACCGCGCTGCACCGCCAGGTCAAGGGCGCGACGCTGCCCTACGAGGACGAGAAGTTCAGCTACGTCGCTGCCGCGCGCTTTCCGGCGCAGCCGGCGCAGGGGCGTGTGGTGCGCCACCCGCAGATCCGCAAGGGGCTGGTCATGCTCGATCTCTGCGAGGCGGAACCGGGACTGGCGCGTACGACGGTGAGCAAACGCCACGGTGACCTCTACCGCGCGGCGCGCGACACGGAGTGGGGTGACGCGTGGCCGCCTCCGGCCTAGGGGCCCGCCACGTAGGGGTGGTTGCTGTCGTCGCCGGACCGTCCGCCGGTGGGGGCTGGTCGCGCAGTTCCCCGCGCCCCTGAAAAACGGGTGCCCGGCGGCGCGGCTGCGCCCCTGAAAAACGGGGTGCCCGGCGGCGGGATGGGGGTCAGAGCCAGCCGATGCGGCGGAAGGCGCGGAAGACGATCGTGGAGAGGGTGATCGTCACTCCGAGCATCAGGGGGTAGCCGTAGGTCCAGCCCAGTTCGGGCATGTGGTGGAAGTTCATGCCGTAGAAGCCGGCGATCATCGTCGGGATGGCGAGGATCGCGGCGCCCGCGGAGATGCGGCGCATGTCGACGTTCTGCTGGACGGCGAGCTGGCTGAGGTTGGCGGCGAGCAGGCCGTCGACGAGTTCGCTGTTGGAGACGAGGCGTTCGCGGACGTGCGAGAGGTGGTCGGAGACGTCGCGGAAGTAGCGGCGCATCTCCGTGTCGAGCAGGCCGTCGGCGCCCTCGGTGAGGCGTTCCAGGGGGCGGGCCAGCGGGAAGACGGCGTGCTTGAACTCGATCATCTCGCGCTTGAGCTGGTAGATCCGCTCGGCGTCGTCGACGTGGGTGGACGAGAAGACGTCCGTCTCCAGCGCCTCGACGTCCAGCTCGACCGCGTCCGCGACGTCGAGGTAGTCGTCGGTGACCTGGTCGGTGATCGCGTGCAGGACGGCCGAGGGGCCGTGCGCGAGCATGTCGGGGCGGGCCTCCAAGGCGCGGCGGACGCGGGAGAGGCCGGGGGCGCTGCCGTGCCGGACGACGACCACGAAGTCCGGGCCCAGGAAGATCATCACCTCGCCGGTGTCGACGACCTCGCTGGTGGCGGTCAGCTTCTCGTGCTCGACGAAGACGATCGTCTTGAGGACGAGGAAGAGCGTGTCCCCGTAGCGCTCCAGCTTGGGCCGCTGGTGGGCCTGCACCGCGTCCTCGACGGCCAGCGGGTGCAGCCCGAAGACCTCGGCGATCTCCGCGATGTGCTCGGCCTCCGGCTCGTGCAGGCCTATCCAGGCGAAGCCGCCGCGCTTGCGGGCCTCGTCCAGCGCCTGCTGCGGCGGCAGCGAGGCGGCGCGGCAGCCGTCCTCGTACACCGCGCAGTCCACCACCACGTCCGCGGTGCAGCGGCGCTGCTCGGGGACGTCGTCGGCGCCCTCCAGGGTGTGCCAGCGTCCGCCGTGCCGCCACTGCCGGCCGGTCCTGTGCCGGGCCGGTGCCGCCGCCTCGGACCTGTGCTGCTTCATCGTGCCTTCTCCAGTACCGCCATCGCCGCGTTGTGCCCGGGGACCGCGCTGACCCCGCCGCCGCGGACCGCGCCCGCGCCGCAAAGGTAGAGGTTCGCATACCCGGTGCCGACGCCCCATCGCCCTGTGGCGTCCGTCACGTCGCCGTCGGCGTACGGCCACGCCAGGTCGCGGTGGAAGATGTGCCCGCCGGGCAGGCCCACCTCGCCCTCCAGGTCCAGCGGCGACTTCGCCTCGATGCAGGGACGGCCCTCCGGGTCGTGCGCGAGGCAGTCCGCGAGCGGCTCGGCCAGCACGGCGTCGAGCTGCGCGAGGGTGGCCCGCAGCAGCTCGGCCTTCGTGCCCGCCGGGTCCTCGGCGAAGAGCCGCGCGGGGGCGTGCAGGCCGAAGAGGGTCAGGGTGTGCATGCCCTGCTCGGCGAGTTCCGGGGCGAGGATCGACGGGTCGGTCAGGCTGTGGCAGTAGATCTCGGACGGCGGCGCGTCCGGCACCCGCCCGTCCGCCGCCTGCTCGTACGCGGCCTGGAGCGCGCGGTAGCCCTCGGCGACGTGGAAGGTCCCGGCGAACGCGTCCCGCGGGTCCACCGCGGTGTCCCGCAGCCGCGGCAGGCGGCGCAGCAGCATGTTGACCTTGAGCTGGGACCCCTCCGGGGCGGGTCCTGGCGGCTCCTCGCCGAGCAGCGCGGCCAGGGTGTGCGGGGCGGCGTTGACCAGCACGTCACGGGCCTGGACGGTGCCGCCGTCGGCGAACGTCACCTCGGCCCGGACACCGTCGGTCTCGATACGGGTGACCTCCGTGCGGGTACGGACGTGCGCGCCCGCCGCGCGGGCCGCCGCCGCGAGGGCGTCGGTGAAGGCGCCCATGCCACCGACCGGCACGTCCCAGTCACCCGTGCCGCCGCCGATGACGTGGTAGAGGAAGCAGCGGTTCTGCTTCAGCGAGGGGTCATGGGCGTGGCTGAACGTCCCGATCAGCGCGTCGGTCAGCACCACGCCCCGCACCGTGTCGTCCGCGAACGCCGCCTCGACCGTCTCGCCGAGCGGCCGCTCGAACAACGCGCCCCACGCCGCGCGGTCCCCCACCCGGCGCTCCAGCTCCGCCCGCGTCGGCAGCGGCTCCGTGAGCGTCGGGAAGACCGCCTCCGCGACCTGCCGCGTCATCCCGTAGAACGCCTCCCACGCGGCGTACTCCCGCTCCGACCCGGTGAGCCGCGCGAAACCCGCACGCGTCCGCGCCGCGTCCTCCGCGTCCACCAGCAGGCCGCCCCCGGCGTACGGCGTGTACGACGAGATGCGGCGCCGCCGCACCCGGAAGTCCAGGCCCAGATCCCGGACGATCTTCCCCGGCAGCAGGCTGACCAGGTACGAGTAGCGCGACAACCGCGCGTCCACCCCGGGGAACACCCGGCTCGACACCGCCGCACCCCCCACATGGTCTAGCCGCTCCACGACCAGCACGGTGCGGCCTGCGCGGGCGAGGTACGTTGCGGCGGTGAGGCCGTTGTGCCCACCGCCGATCACGACGACGTCGTACTCCATCCCGGCACTCTAGGCTCGCCGCCGGGCTTGTGGCTTCTCCGCCACGGGGTGCCCCTTGCGGTGGGCATCGCGCCTTTCCCGCCGTCGTGGCTGGTCGCTCCGTTCTCCCCCAGGGCTTCGCCTGGGGGTACCCCCACGCAGCCCCTAAAAACGGGTGCTCTCTCACGCACCGGTGCCCAGCCGGGTGGAAAAACGGGTGCTCTCTCGCGCACCGGCGGCCAGCACCCTGGAAAACGGGTGCCCGCGCCCCGCGTACGTCACCCCCACCGGCAGGCAGCCGCTCAACCGGCTGGAAGGGGGACGGTGCGGGGTGCCCCCGCAGGAATGCGCTGGGAGGGGCTCACCAACTCGGTAGGAGGGCGAAGGCGCATTCCGAGGAGGTGCCCCGTGGCGGCCCCCGCCCCACCCAGCGGCGCGCCGCGAAAGGGGCGCGAGGAACGGCGCGAGCAACCACCCACCGGCAGAAGGTCGCGCGACCAACCGCAACAAGCCACCCCGGAGCGCACCCCCCCGCCCCACCCCGCGGTGGTCAGGACTTGTCGGACCACCGCGGATCCGTGTCCCACTCAAGATTCCGCTCCGCGGCCTGCTCCATCGCCGCTTCCGCCGCCTCCCGCGAGGGATACGGGCCGAAGCGGTTCTTCGACGGGCACTGCGGGCCCTCCTCCGCCTTCTTGTGGTCCAGGCAGTAGAACCACTCGCCCGGCTTGCCGGCCGGCTTCTTCGTCCGGAAGACCGCCATCAGCTCCTCCTCTTTCCTCCTGCTCCCGCTCCTGCTCTCTTTCGGCCACGTGAGAGCACCTACCCACCCCGGCAGGGCGCAGCCCCATGATGCGCGCCGATACACTCGGCGGCATGTCTGCGCCGTCCTCGCCGCTCGTTCCCGGCACGCTCTCGCCCACCCGGCAGGTGCCCGCGTCGATTCCCCGTCCGGAGTACGTGGGGAAGCCGGGGCCGACCCCGTACACGGGGCCCGAGGTGCAGGACGGGGAGACGGTCGAGCGGATGCGGGTGGCCTCGCGGATCGCCGCGCAGGCGATGGCGGCCGCGGCGGAGGCGGTGGCCCCGGGCGTGACCACGGACGAGCTGGACGCGATCGCGCACGCGTACATGGTCGGTCACGGCGCGTACCCGTCCGATCTCGGCTACCGCGGTTTCCCGAAGTCCGTGTGCACCTCGGTGAACGAGGTGATCTGCCACGGCATCCCGGATTCGACGGTGCTGCGCGACGGCGACATCGTGAACATCGACGTGACGGCGTTCATCGGCGGGGTGCACGGCGACTGCAACGCCACCTACCTGGTGGGCGAGGTCGACGAGGAGTCCCGGCTCCTCGTCGAGCGCACACACGAGTCGCTGGCGCGGGCGATCAAGGCGGTGCGGCCGGGGCGGCAGATCAACGTGATCGGGCGCGTCATCGAGTCGTACGCCAAGCGCTTCGGCTACGGGGTGGTGCGGGACTTCACCGGGCACGGCATCAACACGTCCTTCCACTCCGGGCTGATCATCCCGCACTACGACGACCCGCGGGCGACGACCGTGATCAAGCCGGGCATGACGTTCACGATCGAGCCGATGCTGACGCTGGGCACGCACGAGTACGAGATCTGGGACGACGGCTGGACGGTCGTGACCAAGGACCGCAGGCGCACGGCGCAGTTCGAGCACACCCTCGTCGTCACGGCGGAGGGCGCGGAGATTCTGACCCTGCCGTGAGAGCGGGCCCGCGGCCGGTAATGTGGCGCCGATTCCGCGCGTCATCGCGCAGGAGTTCAGCCAGAGCTCAAGCGCACGAGTCGAGGAGCCACGCGCCATGAACCGCCGCAGGGTGGGCCTCCGGGCCGCCGTCACCGCGCTTGCCCTGCTGCCGCTGGCCGGGTGCATGACGGTGCACGGGGAGCGCGAGAACATACCGTCGGTGCAGCAGAAGAAGGCCGCCGCGGTGCTGGCGAACTTCCTGACGGTCAACAACCGCGCCAACAAGGCGTATGTGCCCGCGGACATCCTCACCATCGAGTCCGGCGCGCTCGGTACGACGGACGAGGCGGGGCTGCGCGCGCGGCACACCAACCACCCGGACGGCAACCCGGGTTACCAGCCGCTGGCCTTCTCCGACGCCCACTACCTCATACCCCGGCAGGTGGGCTGGCCCAAGTTCTTCGTCGCCGATGTGGCCACCAACCGCGGGGCGAACTCCCGCTGGCTGCTGGTCTTCCGGCACGCGGGCCCGGACCAGCCGTGGAAGGCGGCCTATGTGGCGGCCGTGGCCACCGGGAAGATGCCGCGGTTCGCGAAGGACAAGGACGGCTACGCGCTCGACCTGGGTCTGGGCGGTACCGATCTGCTGGTCCAGCCGGGGCAGTTGAGCCAGACGTACGCCGACTACCTCGGCAAGGGCGGGGACGGCACCTTCGCCGACGGCCGCTCGACCTCGCAGGTGCGCGCCGACCGCGCGGCGCAGGGCAAGACGGCCAACTCCGTGACGCAGTACGCCGACCAGGCCACGAGCGGCGGCGACTTCGCGCCGGTCGCGCTGCGCACCGCGGACGGCGGCGCGGTGGTCTTCTTCGCCACCCGCCACCAGTCGCGCTCGACCTTCCGGGCGGGCTACGGGCTCTCGCTCGACGAGGACACCAAGGCGCTGATGACGGGCACCCCGAAGACGTCGATCACCCGTTCGACGGTCGCCGACGAGCTGGTGACGGTGCCGAAGGCGGGCGGCGGCGGCAAGGTGACCTTCCTCAGCCGCGTGGTGGGCCTGGTCTCGGCGAAGGGCGAGTGAGCCCGGCGCCGGGGGCGGGCGCTCAGCGCAGCCAGGTCGCCGGTTCGCGCTCCGGCTCGTAGGAGAACTGCGCGCACGCGTCCGCGAGGACGTCGAGGACCGGCAGCGGGTCGGGGAGCGGCAGGTCGGGGCCGTGGCCCGGGAGCCATTCGACGGTCTCGCCGGACGGCAGCCGGGAGGGCGGCAGCAGGACGTAGCTGCCGCGCGAGTGCCAGCGGATGCCGGGGTGCTCGTCGCGCGTCTCGGGATGGCAGTCCAGCTCGCAGGGCCACCACTCGTCCTCGTCGGCGGGATTGCCGCGGGTCGCGGTGAAGAACAGCAGCCGGTCGCCGGCCAGGGCGACCGGGCCGAGCGTGGCACCGTCGGCGATCAGCCGCTCCATGGCGAGCCGCCCGGCCTCGGCGGGGACGTCGAGGACGTCGTGGCCGACTCCGGTGGCGGTGACGAAGTTGGCCAGCGGGTCACGTCCGAGCCAGCGCTCCAGGGTGTCCGGATCGGTGCTGGCCTGTGTCTGCCACGCGGGGGAGACGGGGTGGACGGCGGGGATGGGACAGCCGATGCGCTCGCACGAGCACCCGTAGTTCGCGGGGTGGGCGGCGGGTGCGACGGGGAATCCGGCGGCGGTGGCGGCCCTGACCAAGGGGTCCCGGCGAAGGTCGGGCACGGCGGCCCCAGCGGCGCCCGAGGCGCCCTCCGCGCGGCGGCGCACCCACCCGGCCAACCTGCCTTTGCCTGCCATCGAGCTCCTTCCCTGGCCCCCGTCCCGCAGTGTCCACGGTACGCGGCTGGTGGAGGACATCCTCCCTCTTGCCGGGAATGAACACCCACCCGGGGTCGCCGTGTTCCCGCCACTTCCACCGGCGACTTTTTCCGACACGGAGTCGGCAACCCATTGACTTAGGCATACCTAAGTTGTGATGATCTGACTGCCGGGCGGCGCACGGGCTCCCGGCAGGACACCGGAGGTCTCCCATGTCAGCGCCCCTGTCCGCGCTCACCCCGCCCGCACCGGCGCAGCCCTTCTCCGCCGTCATCCGCGACGCCAGCCGCGCCCAGCACACCGAGGCGGAGAACTCCCGCTTCATGGCCGATCTGCTCGGCGGGCACCTCGGCATCACCGCCTACGCGCGCCTCACCGAGCAGCTCCTGCACATCTACCGGGCCCTGGAGGAAGGCGCCGACACCCTCGCCGGCGACCCGGTCGCCGGGCCCTTCCTGCGGCCCGAGCTGCGCCGCGTCCCCGCCCTGGAACGTGATCTCGACCACCTCCTCGGCGACGGCCCGCGCGAGCGCACCGCCCCGCTGCCCGCCACCGCCCGTTATGCCGCCCGGATCGCCCGGACCGCGGCCGAGTGGCCCGCCGGATACGTCGCGCACCACTACACCCGCTACCTCGGCGACCTCTCCGGCGGCCAGGTCATCCGCGGCATCGCCGAGAAGACCTGGAATCTGCCCCACAAGGGCGACGGCGTCCGCTTCTATGTCTTCGAGGACATCGCCAATCCGGCCGCCTTCAAGCGCGAGTACCGCGAACGGCTGGACGCCCTGCCGATCGGCGCGGACGAGCAGGCCCGCGTCGTCGAGGAATGCCGCGAGGCCTTCCGGCTCAACAGCGAACTGTTCGCCGCGCTCGGCGAGGAATTCCCGCGCGCCGCGTGAGCCGGTCCCCCCGAGCTGCTCCCCGCCAGGGGAGCGGCGGGGCTCCGGGCGGCCGGTGGTGGTCCGCCCGGAGCCCCGCGTACGGCTGCGTACGTCCATACCCGCCCACGTCGAGCGGGCGCCCGCCCCGGTGCAGAGGGGGCGGGCGCCCGCTTTTCGCGGTGACGGCCGTCAGGCGCGGCGGCGGGCCGCCGTCACCGTGAAGGCCGCGCCCGCGAGCACCAGTGCGCCCGCGGCCCCGACGAGCGCGCCGGTGGGCACACCCGCGCCCGTCTCGGCGAGCTGCGCGCCCGTGCCGCCGACGCTGCCCGCGCCGTCCGTGCCCGTGCCGCCGGAGGTGCCGCCGTCCGTGCCCGTGCCGCCGGAGGAGGTGCCGGTGGACGGTGCGGCGGTGGGCAGGGCCGCGTCGTCGCTCAGCGAGACCGCGAGGGTCACCGGGTCGAGCGCGGCGCCCTTCTCGTAGAAGCCGCTGAAGACCTTGGCGCCGTCCGCGGTGAGCGTGGCCTTCGCGGCGCTGACGGTCACCACGCCGGACTTCGCGGCGGGCGCGACCCCGGAGAGGTCGGCGACGGCCAGGTCGTCGTAGTCGGTGACCTTCCCGCTGGTCAGGTCCTTGCTCGCGACATCGGCGGTGAGGGTGCCGGTCGCGCCCTTCGTGTGCACCTTCAGGTCCGAGAGCTTCAGGTCCAGCGCGTACGTGCCCTGCTGGAGGTGGCCGAGGAAGCGGACGCCGCCGGAGAAGGCCGCGTTCAGCTCCGTGGTGCCCGCGTCCCAGGTACCGGTGCCCTTCGGGAAGCGGTAGCCGGACGCGGTGGCGGTCGCCCCGCCGCTCAGCTCGACCTTCCCGGCGGCGATCGGGCCCGTCACGTACGTACGGAAGGACTCCTTGACGCCCCAGTCGAGGTTGCCGTCGGCCACGGTGGCCGGTCCGCCGGGCGTGGTGGGCGCGGTGGTGGGGGGCGTGGTCGGCGGGGTGGTGGGCGGGGTCGTGGGCGGTGTCGTGGGCGCCTCCGCCGTCACGGCGAGGTCGGCCGGGTCCAGGGCGGTGCCCGCCGCGTACATCCCGTTGAAGGCCTGCGCGCCCGCCGCCGTCAGGGCCGCCGGTATGCCGTCGAACGTCATGGCACCGTCCGCGCCGCTGCCCGGCCGCACCCCGGAGAGGTCGAGCGTGGCGAACTCCACGTCGTCCGCGGTGCTGCCGCCCGCCGTCACGTCGGCGGTGAGCGTGCCGGAGGTGCCCTGCGTGGTCACCTTGAGGTCGCCGAGGGTGATGTCGAAGCCGTGCGCGGTCGAGGCGAACTCGACGCTGCCCTTGAAGGCCACCGTCACCGCGTGCGTCGCGGTGTCGTACGAGCCGGTGCCGGAGGTGAAGTGGAAGGTGCCGCCGCTGTTGGTGGTGGCGCCGTCCGCGGTCGTGATGGTGCCCTGGGCGGCACCGGTGACGTACGAGCGGAAGGACTGCTTCACGCCCCAGTCGAAGGTGCCGCCGCTGATCGGCAGCGTTCCGCTCCCGGCGGCGGACGCGAGCGCGGGCGTGCCGAGCGCGACGGCGCCGGCCGCCAGCACGACGGCCGTCGCGAGCGCGGTTCTGCGGGTACGGGTTCGGGCGGTCATGGTGGATCTCTCCTCGAAGAGCGGGACAGGGATCGGGATGCCGCGCGCCCTCGCGCGGCGGGACGGGGGCGGCGGCGAAAGCACGCCGCCCGCGGACGTTCTGAGGGCCGGGAGCGTCAGCCGCCGTCACCGGCGGGGGAGTCGGCGCCCGGCGAGGTGGTGTCTGCCGAATCGGCTTCAGGGGCGGGGGAGTCGGCGCCCGGCGGTGAGTCCCCGGCCCCTTCGGGACCGGCCGCCGTACGGCGGCGGCGGGCGCGTATCAGCAGCCCCGCCGCCACGGCCACGGCCGCGGCCACGACGGCGGCGACGGCCACGGTCAGGCCCCCCGGCGTCCCGCCCCCGCTGCTGCCGGACGACGCGACCGGCTGCGGCGAACGGGCCGCCGGGGGAGTGGTGGTGGCCGCGGGCGCGGTCGTGGCGGCGTCCGAGCCGATGTCGGGCAGCGCGGGCAGCGCGACGCCGGGGGTGAGGGCGATGGACAGGCTCACGGGGTCCATCGCCGTGCCCGCCGTGTAGAGCCCGCCGAAGGCCGCCGCCCCCTGGGCGGTGAGCGTGGCCGCGGCCTCGTCCACGGTGGCGAGGCCGTCCTTCACGACGGGCGCGGCGGGAAAGGTCACGAAGGGCTGCCCGTCGGCGTAGAGCGTGCCCTTGCCGTCCGCGACGGTGACCCGCGCCTGAGTGAGCGTCAGGTCCAGCCCGTACGAGCCGTCCTGGCCGCGCATGCCCAGGAAGCGGACGCTGCCGGAGAAGGACGCGTCCAGCGTGCGCCGCGCCGCGTCGTACGTCCCCTTGCCCGAGCCGAAGCGGAAGAGGGCGCCGCCCTCCCGTGCCCCGCCCGCCAGTTGCCAGCTGCCGTGCGCGATGTCGCCGGTGACGTACTCCCGGAAGGTGCGGCGCACGCCCCAGTCGACGGCGCCGTCCGCGATGCTGCCGGGGGCCAGCGACGCGGGCTTCCGCGTCGGCGCCTTGGACGGGGTGGCGGACGCCGCCGCCTTCGGGTGCAGATCGACGGAGAGGGTGACGGGGTCGAGCGCGGTGCCCGCGGTGTAGTACCCGGCGAAGGCGCTGGCTCCCTGCGTGGTGAGCGTCGCGGGCACGCCGGTGAGCGCCAGCCGTGTCCCCGTCACCCCGCGGGTGTCCACCCCGCCGAGCGCGAGGCGCGCGAGCGGCACCTGCCGGGACACCGTGACCTTGCCGGTGTCCTTGTCCTTGCTGCTCATGTCGGCGTAGAGGGTGCCGCTGTGCCCCGAGATCCGTACCGAGGGGCGGGAGATGGCGAGGTCCAGCTGGTAGACCCCGTTGCTCTGCTTGTGCCCGACGAAGTGCACGCCGCCCGCGAAGCCCGCGCTCAGCGCGCCGGACGCGGGATCGTACGACCCTTGCGCGGACGGGAAGCGGAACTGCTCGCTCCCGACGGTGTCCGCGCTTCCGGTCAGGCTCCAACTCCCGTGCGCGATGGGCCCGGTGACGTAGCTCTGGAAGGACGACTTGATCCCCCAGTCCAGCCGTCCGCCGCTCACCGTCACCGTGTCGGCGGCCCGCGCGGCGGGTGCTCCGCCGAGCGCGGCGGCAGCGGCCACGACGACCGCGGCGAGGACGCACGCGATACGGACGCGGGCATGGCGAAGCAGCGGCATCAGACCCCCTCCGGGCTGTGATTTTAGGTAAGGCTAACCTAAGCTATCCGGGCAGGCGGCGGGAACCACCCGCCCCCGACGAGGAGCGAGAGGGGCCGCCCCCGTGCACAGCCCGGACACGTACAGGCGTCACGCGCGACGGCGCGCCGCGGCGGAAGGCGCCCCCGGCGGAACGAACACCCCGCGCGCCCGGCGCCGAACGGGCATGGCGCTCGCGGCGGTTGCCACCGCCGCCCTGCTCGCCCTCACCGCGTGCGGCGGCGCGAAGGACACCGCGGCCGCCCCCTCCGCCGCGCCCGCCGACACGATCGAGCCCCTGCCCGGCGCCGCGCCCACCCCCGCCCTCCCCGCCACCGTGACCTCGGCGGACGGCCACCGCGTCACCGTCACCTCCGACGACCGGATCGTGCCGCTCACCGGCGGCCTCTCCGAGATCGTCTTCACGCTCGGCCTCGGCTCGCACGTCGTCGCACGCGACATCACCGCGACCTTCCCGCAGGCGGCGAAGCTCCCGCTGGTCACCCGCGCGCACGACGTGTCGGCCGAGGGTGTCCTCTCCCTGCACCCCACCCTCGTCCTCGCCGAGGAGTCCACCGGCCCCGCCGAGGCCGTCGCCCAGATCCGCCAGGCGGGCATCCCCCTGGTGATCCTCCCCGCCGCGACCTCCCTCGCGGACGTCGGCCCGCGGATCACCGCCGTCGCCGCCGCACTCGGTGTCCCCGCCGCGGGCAAGGCCCTGCACGACCGCACCGAGCAGCGCATCACCGCCGTACGCGACTCCCTCCCCGCGGGCACCACCAAGCCGCGGGTCGCCTTCCTCTACCTGCGCGGCACCGCCTCCGTCTACCTGATCGGCGGCCGCGGCTCCGGCGCCGACTCCCTCATCGACGCGGCGGGCGGGGTCGACGCGGGCGTGGCCTCCGGCCTGACCAAGGACTTCACCCCGATCACCAGCGAGGCCCTCGTCAAGGCCGCCCCCGACGTGATCCTCGTGATGACCAAGGGCCTCGCGTCCGTCGGCGGCGTCACCGGCCTGGAGAAGGTCCCCGGCGTCGCCCAGACCCCCGCGGGCCTCGACCACCGCGTGGTCGCCATCGACGACGGCACCCTCCTCAACTTCGGCCCCCGCACGGACGCCGTCCTGCGCGAACTGTCCGCCGGCATCCACAAAAAGACGTCATGACCGCGTCCCCCACCGACGACCGGCCGCCGACACGCCCACCGGCCGCGGGCGCATCCGCTGCTCGGGACGGGGCCGACCCGCGCACACCGCAGGCACGTGCGGACGTCTCCCCGGCGATACCCGCGGGAGGCGCCGCGCGCGCAACCACCCACCAGGGCAAGGCCGCACGCCCCGCCTCCCGGCGCACCGCCCCGCTGACGCTCGCCCTCGTCCTGGCCCTCCTCCTCGTCTGCCTGCTCTCCGCGGGCATCGGCGCCTACCACATCCCCCCCGCTGACGTCCTCGCCTCCGCCGCCCACCGCGCGGGGGCCGGCGGCCACCGGCTCGACCGCGTCGCGGAATCCGTCCTCTGGGACGTCCGCCTGCCGCGCATCGTCCTCGCCCTGCTCGTCGGCGGCTCCCTCGGCTGCGCGGGAGCGCTCATGCAGGGCGTGTTCGGCAACCCGCTCGCCGAACCCGGCGTCATCGGCATCTCGTCGGGCGCCGCGGTCGGCGCGGTCGGCTCCATCGCGCTCGGCCTGACCTTCGCCGGGACATGGACGGTCACGGTGTGCGCGTTCGCCGCCGGACTGCTCACCGTCCTCCTGGTGTACGGACTGTCGCGCTCCGGCGGCCGCACGGAAGTGGTGACGCTCGTCCTGACCGGCATCGCCGTCAACGCCTTCTCCGGCGCGCTCATCGGCCTGTTCGTGTTCTACGCCGACAACTCCCAGCTCACACAGATCACTTTCTGGCAGCTCGGCTCCCTCGCCCAGGCCACCTGGCCCAAGGTGCTGGCCGTACTGCCCTGCGCGGCAGCCGGTTTCGCCGTCGCGCCCTTCTTCGCCCGCCGCCTCGACCTGCTGGCGCTCGGCGAACGCCAGGCGGGCCACCTCGGCGTGGACGTCGAACGCCTGCGGCTCACGCTCGTGCTCGTGGTGGCGCTGCTCACGGCGGCCGCTGTCGCCGTCGCCGGGATCGTGGCCTTCGTCGGGCTCGTCGTGCCGCACCTGCTGCGGATGGTGGCGGGCCCCGGCCACCGCTTCCTCGTGCCGGGCAGCGCGCTGGGCGGTGCGCTCGTGCTGGTCGCCGCGGACCTCGGGGCACGTACCCTCGCGGTGCCCGCCGAACTCCCCCTGGGAGTGCTCACCGCGCTCGTCGGCAGCCCCTTCTTCTTCTGGCTGCTGCGCAGGACCCGCGCCCGGCAGGGAGGTTGGGCATGAGCGCCCTCGACTCGGTGCTGCGCCGTGGCCGTACGCACCTGGCCCGCCGTCGCGCGGGCACCCCGGTACCCCCGCCGCCCCGCCCCGGCGACGTGCTCGCCGCCGCCCGCGCGCTGCGGGTACGGCTCGGGGCCAGGACCGTGCTCGACGGGGTGGACCTCGACGTCACCGCCGGCGAGGTGCTCGCCCTGGTGGGCCCGAACGGCGCGGGCAAGTCCACCCTGCTGGCCGCGCTCGCGGGCGACCTGCCCACGGCGGGCGGCGAGGTGACGATCGACGGCACACCGGTCACCGCGTGGGCCCCGCGCCACCTCGCCCGGCGCCGCGCGGTGCTGCCCCAGTCCGCGCCGCTCGCCTTCCCGTTCACCGCAGGAGACGTCGTACGCATGGGCCGCGCGCCCTGGGCGGGCACACCGCTCGCCGCCGACGACGACACGGCGGTGGCCGAGGCCATGGCGGCGACCGAAGCGGGGGGCTTCGCGGACCGGCCCTACCCCGCGCTCTCCGGCGGCGAACGCGCGCGGGTCGCGCTGGCCCGGGTGCTCGCGCAGCGCGCGCCGCTGCTGCTCCTGGACGAGCCGACCGCCGCGCTCGACCTCCACCACCAGGAGCTGGTGCTGCGTGTGTGCCGTGAGCAGGCCGCCGCCGGGCGGGCGGTCGTCGTCGTCCTCCACGACCTCGGCCTCGCGGCCGCGCACGCCGACCGGGTCGCCGTCCTCGCCGCCGCCCGCATCACGGCCTGCGGCCCGCCTCCCGACGTCCTGACGTCCCCTCTCCTGACCGAGGTCTACGCCCACCCCGTCGAAGTCCTCCCCCACCCCCGCACGTCCGCCCCCCTGATCCTCCCCCTCCGCGACTGACCCCCGCCGAGCAGGCTGCGCGCTGCCGCGCGGCCCCTCCGTCCGCTGAGGCCCGGTGCGAACGACAGGGCTCTTCGCGCAGCGATCTGGCGCACAATCCTGCCAGGGGTACGGGCCCACCGGCCCGGCCCCGTATCAGGGAACTCACACCCCGAGGAGCCCGCATTGCGCACAGCCACGCCCCGTCGCTACCTGATGTGCCCACCCGCGCACTTCCGGGTCGCGTACTCCATCAACCCGTGGATGGACCCCCGCAAGCCCGTCGATCCCGCGCTCGCCACCTTCCAGTGGGAGGACCTGCGCGACCGCTACCGCGGCCTCGGCCACACCGTGGAGACCCTCGAACCGGTGGCGGGTCTGCCGGACATGGTCTTCGCGGCGAACGGCGCGACCGTCGTGGACGGGCGTGTGCTGGGCGCGCGGTTCGCCAACCCCGAGCGCGCGGGCGAGGCGCCCGCGCACCTCGCGTGGTTCCGCGAGCGGGCGGCGGGCTTCGCCGACATACGCGAGCCCGAGCACGTCAACGAGGCCGAGGGCGACTTCGCCGTGACCTCCGGGTGGCTGCTCGCCGGGCAGGGCTTCCGCAGCAGCCCGCTGGCGCACGACGAGGCGCAGGAGTTCTTCGGGCGGCCGGTGATCAGCCTGGAGCTGACCGACCCGCGCTACTACCACCTCGACACCGCGCTCGCCGTCCTCGACGACGGCGCCGACGAGATCATGTACTACCCCGGCGCCTTCTCGCCGGGTTCGCGGGCCGTCCTCGCCCGGCTCTTCCCGGACGCCCTGCTCGCGACCGCGGAGGACGCGGCCGTGCTCGGCCTCAACGCGGTGAGCGACGGCCGCAACGTCCTCCTGCCGCGCGAGGCGGCCGGGCTCGCCGCGGCACTGCGCCACCGCGGGTACGAGCCGGTGGGCGTCGACATGAGCGAGCTGCACAAGGCGGGCGGCAGCGTGAAGTGCTGCACGATGGAGCTGCGCCCGGCCCCCGCGCGGGCCTGACCCGGCGCCGGGAAGCCGCCGTTCGGGCGGCGCCGTGGCCCCCGGAACCCCCCGCGCCGGGGGCCACCTGGCAGGATCGCCGTCATGACTAACGCTGACGACAGCAACACCGCCGCCCCTGCCAAGCCCAAGGCTCCCGCGAAGGACCCCTGGGCGCTGCCCGACGTCTCGGGCCTGGTCGTCGGGGTGCTCGGCGGCACCGGTGACCAGGGCCGCGGCCTCGCGTACCGGCTCGGCAGGGCGGGCCAGCGGGTGATCATCGGCTCGCGCAGCGCGGACCGCGCGCGGGTCGCCGCCGACGAACTCGGCCACGGCGTCGAGGGCGCGGAGAACGCGGAGTGCGCGCGGCGCAGCGACATCGTGATCGTGGCGGTGCCGTGGGAGGGCCACGCCAAGACCCTGGAGGAGCTGCGCGCCGACCTCGCGGGCAAGCTCGTGATCGACTGCGTCAATCCGCTCGGCTTCGACAAGCAGGGCGCCTACGCGCTCGTCCCGGAGGAGGGCAGCGCGGCCCAGCAGGCCGCGGCCCTGCTGCCGGACTCCCGCGTCACCGCGGCCTTCCACCACCTGTCCGCGGTGCTGCTGCAGAACCCCGAGGTCGAGGCGATCGACACCGACGTCATGGTCCTCGGCGACTCCCGCGCGGACACCGACACCGTCCAGGCCCTCGCGGCCCGCATCCCGGGCATGCGCGGCGTCTTCGCGGGACGGCTGCGCAACGCCCACCAGGTCGAGTCCCTGGTGGCCAACCTCATCTCCACCAACCGCCGCTACAAGGCCCACGCGGGTCTGCGCCTGACGGACGTCTGAGCCGAGTCGCGTGGGGGTACCTCCCGGGCGGAGCCCGGTCCGGGAGGTGCCGCACGCGCCCCGGTGGCGCGGGCGCGTTCTCGAACAGGCGTGCCCCGTACGCCATATGCTCCGGGTATGACGATATTCCGCCCCAAGTCCCGTGGCGCCGCCGGGCAGGGAGTGCTCGCCATGCCCGAACTGGCCCGCGCCGCCGCCTTCTACCAGGCCGGGCGTTACGCGGAGGCGGAGGCCGAGGCCCGTACCGTCGCCGCGGCCCGGAACTGGCCGCCGGAGGACGCGCCGATGGCCCTCGGCCTCGCCGCCCTCGCGGTGAACGCGCAGGGCCGCCACGCGGACGCCCTGGCCGCCTACGACGACCTGGTGCCCCGGTTCCGCAAGATCTTCGGGGCCAGGCACGCGCAGACCCTGATCCTGCGCTCGAACCGCGCACAGGTCCTGACCGCGCTCTCCCGGCACGCCGAGGCCGAGGCGGAGTGCGCCGACATCGCCCGTGCGGCGGCCCGCGGCAAGGGGCCGGAGATGCCGAACATCACGGTGGCGGCGCGCAACGGACAGGTCTACGCCCTCAACAGCCAGGGCCGGCACGCGGAGGCCGAGGCCGTCGTCCGTGCCGCGCTCGCCGTGCCCGGTGTGCCCGCCCAGTTCACGCTGTCCCTCACGCTCGGTCTGGCCCGCAGCCTCAACGGGCAGGGCCGGCACGCCGAGGGGCTGGTGGAGGCCGAGCGCGCGGCCGCGCAGTACGCCGACCAGGCCGCCCAGCGGTCCGTCGCCGGCGCCGTCGAACTGGCCACGGCCAACGCCCTGCTGGGCCTCGACCGCGCCACCGAGGCCCGCGCGCAGGCCTCGGCCGGTCATGAGGCGTGCCTCGCCGCCTTCGGACCGGACCACTACCGCACCGTCGAGGCACGGGAGTTGCTCGCCCGTATCGACGAGGCCTGACCCGCCGCCGGGGCTACGGCCTGCCGAGCCGCCCCTCCAGCTGGACGAGCAGATCGCTCAGCCGCGCCGCCAGCTCGTCCCGGGCCGCGCCGGGGACACCCGCGAGCACCGCGGCCTCGTAGGAGAGCTGGTCGGGCAGCAGTCCGTCGACGAGGTCTCGTCCGGCGTCGGTCAGGCGGACCAGGGCGACCCGGCGGTCGCGGGTGTCGGGGCGGCGGTCGACGAGGCCGCGCTCGGTGAGGGACTTCAGCCGCTTGGTCACGGCCGCGCCGGACGAGAAGGTCTCGCGGGCCAGCTCGCCCGGTGTGAGCTCGTGCCCGGTGCGGCGCAGCGTGCCGAGGACGTCGAACTCCGGGCGGGTCAGCCCGGCGCGCCGCAGCGGCGCGTCCTCCGCCTGCTGGAGCAGCGCGGCGCAGCGGTTGATGCGCCCGATGATCTCCATGGGCGCGGTGTCGATGTCGGGCCGTACCGCGTACCACTGCCGGACGACACCGGCCACCGTGTCGTCCGCGACGCCGCGCGCCGTCCCGTCCGCCGTCCCGTCCGCCGTCCCGTCCGCCGCCGTCATACGTGTACGCCCTCCGCAGGTGGCGGCGCCTGCCGCCGTATCGCCACCGCGAGGGTACGGTGCCCGGCCTGCTCGGCGTGCAGCACCCGCTCCCGCGGGAGGTCCCGCTGCCACCACTCGCCGGCCGCGGTGTCGGCGGCGGTCCGCAGGGCGACGAGCGCGCCGGTGAGGTCGCGGTGCGCGGCGGTGAGGGCGTGCGGGTCGGGTTCGGGCGCGGCGAGCAGCCCGGCGGAGTGCTCGCGGGCGCGGTGGACGGCGGCGAGCGCGTGCTCGATACGGTCGCCGGCCCGCCGGTTGGTGACGGCGACGGCCGCGGCGAAGCCGACGAGCGCCCCGACGACGGTGTCCAGCGCGCGGTCGGCCATGAGCGTCCCGGGCTCCTGGTAGCGGGCGAAGTCGGTGACGAGCAGCGCCATGGGTGTGACGCACACGCTGCCGAGCCAGTAGTTGCGGGTGATGAGCGCCTCGGCGCCGAAGTTGAGGGCGACGCAGCACAGCACGAGCGACAGCCGGCTGACGTGGCTGAGCGGTGCCAGGGCGGCGAAGAAGAGGACGCCGAGGAGATTGCCGACGACGCGCTGGACCCCGCGGTTCCAGGTGAGCGTGACGTTCGCCTGGTAGAGCGAGGCGGCGGTGACGAGCGCCCAGTACGGCCGCCCCACACCGAGCGCGAGCGACGCGTACCCGGCGAGCGCGCACCCGAGCGCCGTCCGCACGGCGAGCGGCGCGACAGCCGCGAGCCGCTCCCGTACGAGCGCGGCGAACGGCTGCCCCGACCGGGGCCCGGCGGCGGCGGTGGCCGCTGCCCGCTTCCGCCGTACGCCGTGCGCGGTCCACGTCTCCCGCCCCGCGGACCCCGCGCCCTCCGGCGCCGGGAAGGCCCCGTTGCCGCGCAGCTGCGCCGCCCAGGCCCGCAGCCGGGCCGGGTCCGCGTCGGCGGGGGCGGCCAGGGCGACCTCGGCGCGGGTCAGCAGCCGGGCGAGGGGAGCGGCGGCCGTGGAGCGGGGCCCGGAGGCGCCCAGCGTCTGCCAGGCCGCGTGCAGGGCGGCGGCCGCGGCACCGCGGGCGGCCCCGTCGCCGGACTGCGCGTACCCGGCGGTGGCGCGCAGCGCGTGCGCGGTGGCCCGGCGCTCCGGCCCGTACGGCCGGACCAGCCCCGGCGCCATGCCGACGACCCACGACCACAGGCCCGCGAGCGCCGCGAGGCCCACATGCCCGGGGACCTGCCACAGCTCCTGCGGGGCGAAGAGCGTCGCCGAACTGATGAAGGTGAAGATCACGTTGGCCGGCGGCCCGACCCGTGTCGCGTCGCACACCGCCTTCTGGCCCGCGGCCAGCAGCGCCCCGACCGTCACCAGCACCACCGCGCTGCTGGTCAGCGACGCCGTCACGAGCGCGGCCGCGAAACCCGCGAGCATGCCGAGCACGACCCAGCCCAGCACGCGGGCGCGGGCGGCGTACGGCCGGTTGTGCGCGTACAGGGCGCACAGCGACCCGGCCATCGTGTAAAGGGCCAGGTCGAGCCGCCCGAGCGCGAGCAGCAGCAGGTTGGGCGGGGCCACGGACACGACGACGCTCAGCGCGGGCTTGAACCATGTCTCCGACGGCACGCCGAGCCGCATCAGACCGGACAGGGAGAGGCGGGGGAGACGGGGGAGGCTGCGGGTGAGGGGAGCGGGCGTGCGGGGCATACGAACAAGCTTAACAGGTGTTTTACTCGTAAAGGATATGACCGGGGATGGCCCGCCGCCCGTGGTGGGGGAGAATGGGCGGAACGCCGCCCCGCGCTGCTCAGGACAGGAGCCGTACGCCCATGCCCCGCCTCGCCCTCTACGCCCTCGTGGTGTGCGTGCTCGCCGTAGCCGCCGCCGTCGTGTCCTTCGTGAAGGGCAACTGGATCGGCATCGTGTGGGTGCTCGTCGCAGGCGTCTCCAGCAACATGTGGTGGTACTACCACCGCAAGGCGCGCCTCACCGCGGCCGGCGCCCCGGGCGCCGACCAGGGGTGAACCGGCCCCGCCGGGCTCAGTGCCGCCAGCACTGATGAGCCCTCCCGGCGGGCTGGGCTTCCGGTGTTCCGCACTCCGCTGACCTGCGTGGCGGTGGTCGGCGTTGGGCGCTGTTGGTCAGTGTTGGCCAGCCTCGTACGGCCCACGGGCGGCCCCGAAGCCGGGTGCTGAGGCCGGGTGCTGAGGCCGCCGCCGGAACCGGCGGTGGCCCCGCAAGCCTCCTTCCTTGTGGGAGGGAGCCCGGCATGGATGCCAGCACCGTCACGGCCGTCGCCGCCACGGCCATAGCGAGCGCGTCGTTCGTGGTCTCGATCGGCGAGGCCCGCACCACGCGGCGCCACAACCGGCACTCGGTGGCACCCGCCCTCGAACTCTGGACACAGCGTCGCCAGGGCGGCACGACTGGTCTGCGGCTGTGCAACTACGGCCTCGGGCCCGCCGTCGTCACCGGGACCGCCGTGGCGCTCGACGGCGTCGAACTGGGGGGCTGGACCCGCTCGGTCGTCGACGGCCTCCGTGGCGGCCTCGCCGAATGGCCGCACGCCCTCGCCATCAACCCGGGGCACCACGTGATCCCGGCAGGTGCGGAGCGCTTCCTGATGTACGTCACCGCATACGACCCCGCCCGCCATCGCGATCTGTGGCAGCTCCTCACCACGCGGCTGACCCTGCGGGTGACATACGACTCGCTCTACGGCGGCGAGGGCTTCGAAGTCCACCACCCGCTCCCGACCGCCTGAGGCTTCGGCTCGCCCCGGCCGCGTACCCCTACCGGCGGACCGGCATCGAGCACCCTCTCTGGCCGGGTACTCGAAGCGACTTCTACCGGCGGGGGCCGGGGCGACCACCCGGTCAGGTTCGGCGGGGCGGCTGCACGTCGGTCCACCGAGCGAGTCAGGAGGCTACGGATGGGGAAAGAATCATTGCGAGGCCGAGTGGGGGACGCATGAGCGCTGAGCTTTTGGTGGCAGGAGGCGCCACCGTTATCGCGTTGGGTTCGTTATGGGTGTCGGTCGTACAGTCCCGAAGTACCATCCGGCACAACCGTCAGTCGGTACGCCCGCTGATCCAAGTTCGCCAAGTACGCCTCAAGCCCGACCGTCGGGCGGGTCTGCTGGCGGTCAACGCAGGACTCGGACCCGCACTTGTCACCAGCACCGAGGTCTATTTCGACGGCACACACCTGGGACAGTGGAATCTGTCAGCCTTTCACCACGTCTTCGCAGGCGCACCGCGAGAACCAGTGATCTCAGCTCTCTTCACCGGCTCCGCCCTTCTGCCTCACACCAAGACTTACCTTCTGCTCCTTGAACCCTTCGACGACACCTCCGACGCCTGGTTCTGGGAAATCGTCGCCAACCGCCTGCGTGTCGAAATCCACTACGAGTCCCTTTACGGCGGAGAAAACTTCCACGCCGTCCCACCACCCCTGTGATGGCGACAGCAGGGGCTGCTTTTCAAGATATCGCGGCTCATCCGGCTCAACTGATCCGCAATGAGCCGGATGAGCCGCGATATTTCGGGAACCACAGCTCTCAAGGACAACTCACCACCTGCGCGGTGTGCGGCCAGCCCCTCGCAGCGCTGAGAACCGGCCAGACCACCCACCCCTCCTGCACCTGACCGGCCGGGACACCTGGACACCGTCCGGACCGGGCAGCCACCCCGCCGTCCGCACGACCACCCCACCGCGCCCAGCCAGGAGCCCACCCGTGCCCAGCACCCCGCCGAAGGGCGGCAAGGTGCGGGACGTGCCCCTGCCGGAGTGCTGCCCGCGCCGAAGCCCGGCGGGCCCGTCAAGGCGTCCCGGGAGGACGGCACGCATGCCCTGAGGCACTTCTACGCCTCGGTGCTGCCGGACGCGGGCGAGAACATCGAGGCCCTGAGCACGTACCTCGGTCACAGCGATGCGGGCTTCACGCTCCGGACCTATTGCGGCGTTCCGAGCCGCCCGCGAGACGCCTGACGGCCCACAGACGGCCCCGTCAGTGCTTCCAGAACTGGAAGTAGTAGTAGCCGTTCGCGGCCAGCCACGGCGGCACGTGGAACCACTGCAGGACGTGGTAGACGCCGTCGAAGAACTTCTCGTTGACCGCCGGGATGTACAGCACACCGAACGTCGCGAGCAGCCCGAACGGCGCGAACGCCTCCGCCTGGCGGCGGATGTTGTACGACAGCCACGGCTCCCAGATGCCGTAGCCGTCCAGCCCCGGCACCGGCAGCAGATTCAGGAAAGCCGCGCTGACCTGGAGGAACGCCAGGAAGGCGAGCGCCGTGCAGAAGATCAGCGGCCAGCCGTCGGCCAGCCCCGTGGTGAACGGCAGCATCAGCAGCACCGCGAACAGCACGTTCGCGAGCGGGCCCGCCGCCGAGATCGCGGTGTGCTTCCAACGGCCCCGGATACGGTTGCGCTCGATGAACACCGCGCCGCCCGGCAGACCGATACCGCCCAGGATCACGAAGATCACCGGCAGTACGATCGACAGCCCGGCGTTGACGTACTTCAGCGGATTGAGGGTGAGATAGCCCTTCGACCCGATGCTGATGTCACCGCTGTGCAGGGCGGTACGGGCGTGCGCGTACTCGTGCAGGCACAGGGAGACGACCCAGCCGGACACGACGAAGAGGAAGACGGCGAAGCCGGGGTCGGAGGCGAAGTCCGTCCACAGGGCCCAGCCGGAGACGCCCATGACGGCGGCGATCCCCAGGAACACCGGGCTCACCCACCGGTCCCCGCTCCCGCGGGCCTGACGAATGGGCGTGACGCTCATGAACGGGCCTTTCCCCTTCCCGGGGCTCCGGCCGCCCCGGCGTGTCGTGCATTCTCCCATGCGGGGGGCTGTGAAGAATCCGTGAGCTCGGCCCCCACCGGGGCGCGGGTCGTCACCGGCCCGAAGGGACGGTTCGGTTTCGTGCCGGACCACCGGCCGGTGGTGGGTTGCTCGCTCCGTTCTCCCCCAAAGCTTCGCCTGGGGGTACCCCCACGCGCCCCTGCGGGGCGCTGCTTCTGCTCGGCGGGGCACCCGTTTTTTAGGGGCGCGGGGAACTGCGCGCTCAGCCACGACGGTGGCGCGGGTCGTCACCGGCCCGATGGGGCAGTTCGGTCCGTCCCGGACCACCGGCCGGTGGGGGCTGCTCGCTCCGTTCTCCCCCAGAGCTTCGCCTGGGGGGTACCCCCATGCGCCCCTGAAAAACGGGTGCCCGGCGGGGCATCCGCGCCCCGGAGAACGGGTACCCCGCAGAGCATCCGCGTCCCTGAGAACGCTCGCCCGGCGAGGCATCCGCAGGGCATCCGTAAGAATGGGGGAGTGCGATACGGGATCCTCGGGGGCGCCGAGGTGTGGGGGGACGGCGGTGGGGCGAGGGGATCGCTCGCCGGCGGGCGGCTGCGCGCGCTGCTGACCGCGCTGGCGCTGCGGCCCGGCCGCGTCGTCGCGGCGGACGCGCTGATCGAGGACGTGTGGGACGGCGAGCCGCCCGCCGGGGCGACCGGCGCACTGCAGGCGCTGGTCGGACGGCTGCGCCGGGCGATCGGGCACGACGCGGTCGACTCCGTCGAGGGCGGCTACCGCCTCGTCGCGGAGAAGGACGACATCGACCTCTTCCGTTTCGAGCGCCTCGCAGAGGAGGGGTCCCGCGCGCTCGCCGACGGCGACCCCGTCAAGGCCGCGGGTCTGCTCGCGGACGCGCTCGCGCTGTGGCGCGGCCCCGCCCTCGCGGATCTTCCGGACCGGGGCAGCGCGGCGGTGCGGGCCGAGGCGCTGCGGCTGGACGCCCGGCGGCTGCGGCTGGCGGCGGAGGTGCAGCTGGGCCGGGCGGCGGGTGTGCTGCCGGAGCTCGCGGGGCTGGCCGCCGACCACCCGCTGGACGAGCCGTTGCACGCCCTGCACATCCGTGCCCTGCGTGCGGCGGGCCGTACGGCGGACGCGCTCGCGGCGTACGAGAGTGTGCGGCGCGCCCTCGCGGATCAGCTCGGCACCGACCCGAGCCCCGAACTGCGGGCACTGCACGCGGAGTTGCTGAACCCCGCGGCCGAGCCGGCGCCACCGCCGCGGCCCGTGGCGCAGAAGCGGCGGCCCGCCCGGCAGGGCAACTCCCGCGCCCGACTCACGAGCTTCGTCGGCCGGGAGGCCGAACTCGGCGCGGTGGCCGACGACTTGACCCGCGCCCGGCTGGTGACGCTCACCGGTCCTGGCGGCACGGGCAAGACCCGGCTGTCGCAGGAGACCGGCGATCTCGTCGCCGACCGCTGGCGGGACGGCGTCTGGTACGCCGAACTCGCCCCGGTCAGCGACCCGCGCGGCCTCCCCGAGGCCGTCATCAGCTCGCTCGGCCTGCGCGACACTCAGTTGCACGGTCTGACCAGCGAGGCGATAGCCGCGGTCGAGAACAAGAGCAAGGACCCGGTGCGCCGCCTCACCGATCTGCTCGCGGGCCGCGAGCTGCTCCTCGTGCTCGACAACTGCGAGCATGTCATCGACGCCGCCGCGACCCTCGCCGAGCGGCTGCTCGCCGACTGCCCGGGTCTCGTCGTCCTCGCGACGAGCCGCGAACCCCTGGGCGTACCGGGGGAGTTGGTGCGGCCGCTGGATCCGCTGCCGGATCCGACCGCGCTGCGGCTGCTCGCCGACCGCGGGGCGGCGGCCCGCCCCGGCTTCTCCGTGGACGACGACCCGCTCGCGTGCGCGGAGCTGTGCCGCAGGCTGGACGGGCTGCCGCTGGCGATCGAGCTGGCCGCGGCCCGGCTGCGCAGCATGTCGCCGCGCGGCCTGGCCGACCGCCTGGACGACCGCTTCCGGCTGCTGACCGGCGGCAGCCGTACGCTGCTGCCGCGCCAGCAGACGCTGCGCGCGGTCGTCGACTGGTCCTGGGATCTGCTCGACCCGGCCGAGCGCACCCTGCTGCGCCGCCTCGCCGTCTTCCGCGGCGGCTGGACGCTGGAGGCGATCGAGGCGATCTGCGCCGACCCGGTACCGGGCGGCGGCGCCCGCACCCCCACCGCCCCGGCGCCCGGCGGGTCCGGCGACCGGATCGACGCCGCCGACGCGGCCCCGCTGCTCGCCTCGCTCGTCGACAAGTCCCTGGTCCTCGCGGAGTTCACGGGTGACGGCGAGCGCTACCGGATGCTGGAGACGATCGCCGAGTACGCCGCCGAGCGGCTGGACGAGTCGGGTGAGCGGGACGCGGTCGCGGGACGGCACCTCGTCCACTTCCGGGAACTGGCCCGCAGGGCGCACCCCAAGATGCGCGGGGCCGGTCAACTGGCCTGGTTCGAGCGGCTGGAGCGCGAGCACGAGAATCTGCGGGCGGCGCTGCGCCGTGCCGTCGACACCGGTGACGAGGACGAGGCGCTGATCCTCGTGCTGGCCTGCTCGTGGTTCTGGGAGGTGCGCAACTACCTCTCCGAGCGCCGCTACTGGCCCGGTCTGGTGGCCGCGATGGGCGAGGACCCGTTCGACACGCCGCCGTACCTGGAACCCGTCGAGCGCGGGCCGCTCGACGACCCGCCGCCGCTCGGCGAGCAGCAGCTCATCGAGGCGCGGCGCTGGGTGCGGGTGGTGCAGATGGCCGCCTCGGAGGGCGACACGGAGTGGTGGACGATGCCGGAGGTCGCCCGGCTCGGTGAGCGGATGATCGCGAGCTACCCGCCGCACCTGCCGCAGTCGGCCCGCTTTCCGGGCCTGATGCGCCCGTACGCGGCCTTCTTCACCGGCGACTTCGAGAAGCTGCGCAGCCTGGTGGACGAGACGGTGGAGTCCTGCCGCATCCACCACCGGGAATGGGAGCTGGCCTTCTCCCTCCAGATGCGGGCCAAGGTCAACAACGACGTGAGCGAGTACGTCGAGGCGTCGATCCGCGACATCGCCGAGAGCCGGAAGATCTTCGAGCGGTTCGGCGACGAGTGGGGCATGGCCGAGACGCTGTCGGCCGAGGCGGAGGCGGCCGGCAACGCGGGGGACTGGGCGCACGCCGCCGAGAGCTGCCGCAAGGGCATCGCACTGGCCCGCAAGATCGGCTCCCAGCAGCATGTCCCGGTCCTCACCGTCCGGTTGGGCGACGCCCTGGTCAACCTCGGCGAGATCGACGAGGGCATGAGGACGCTGCGCCGGGGCGTCGAGGAGGCCTCGGAGTACGGCGCCGACCACGACGGCGCCCGCTTCTACGGCCGGGTGCTGCTCGCGGGCGCGCTCACGCACGTCGGGAGGACCGCCGAGGCGCTGGAACTCATCGAGGAGACGCACCACGACAGCCGGCACACCAGCGGCCAGCCCGGCTTCGTCGTCGGCATGCTCGTGAGCATGAAGGGCTATCTGGTCGGCCTGCTCGGCGACCCGCTCGGCGGCCTGGGCATGATCCGCGACGGTCTCGCGGTGCTCGCCGCGCATCCGATCGCCCATGTCATCACCCCGCGGATCGGCATGATCCTCGCCCCCGGCGCCGCCGAACTCCTGTCGGTGCTGGCCGAGTCGGCGTCCCCGGCCGCCCCCGTGCCGCCCGGCGGGCGCGCCGACCGCCGGGCCCGGCGCGCCGCGGCCCTGCTCAACGCCCACCGCCGGCTGCGCCCCAACGCGCTGCCGCCCGCCGAGGCCCAGCGGGTGGCCGCCACCACCGAGCGGCTGCACGTGCTGCTCGGCGCGGAGCGGTACGCGGCCGCGCACGCCGAGGGCGACGGCCTCACGGTGGAGGAGGCCGTCGCCCTCATGCGCGACGTGGCGGAGCCGGCCGGCTGAACCGGCGCGCACTCAGGTCTTCTTGCGGAAGCGGGCGACCGCGAGGGGCGCCGTGACCAGGGTGATGCCCGCGGTCCAGGCGAGCGTGATCCACACCGAGTGGGCGACGGCCCCGCCGTTGATCAGGCTGCGGGAGGCGTCGGCGAGCGTGGACAGCGGGTTGACCTTGGTGAAGCCTTCCAGCCAGCCGGGCATCGTGGTCGGCTTGGCGAAGATCGAGCTGCCGAACTGCAGCGGCATCAGCACGAGCATGGCGACCCCCTGGACTGCCTGCGGCGTCTTCATGGTCAGGCCCAGCAGGATGAAGATCCACATCAGCGACGCCCCGAACACCGCGGACAGCGCGATCGCGGCCAGCAGGTGCAGCACGTCCGTGCCGATGGTCATCCCCAGCGCGAAGCCCATGCCGAGGAGGATGAGGGTCGCGATCATCATGCGGCCCAGCTCGACGACGATCTTGGCGATCAGGACCGAGGACCGCGCGATCGGCATCGTGCGGAAGCGGTCCATGACCCCCTTCTTGAAGTCGTCGTTGATACCGGTGCCGACGGCCTGCGCGATGTTCATGCCCATCATCGCCATCAGGCCGGGCACCACGTAGTTGACGTACTCGTGCTGGTGGCCCTTGCCGGAGACCGCGCCGCCGAAGACGTACACGAACAGCAGCGTGAAGATGATCGGCATCAGGACGGCGTCGAACATCGACTCCGGGTCCTGCTTGATCTGGAGCAGGTTGCGGCGCGAGAGGGCGCCGATGTGCCGCAGGTTGGCCCGCAGGCCTATCCGTCCCTCGGCGGGCGCCGCGGCGGTCGTGGCCGGCCGGTCGAGGGTGGCCGTGGCCGTGGTCATACCGTCACCTTCTTCTTCTCCCCGTGGTCCGCCGTGCGGGCGGTGGTCGCGCCGGCGGCAGCCGGTGCGGAGTCGTCGTCGTGCGTGCCGTCGTCGGCCTTCTTGCCGGTGATGGCGAGGAAGACCTCGTCCAGGCTGGGCAGGTGCGTGCCGATGTGCGCGATGCCGAAGCCCCGCTCGGCCAGCAGGCCGACGACGGCCGTGAGCTGCTCGTCGGTGAGGATCGGCACCGACACCTCGCCGTCGGCAGGGGCGGTCTGCACCTCGCCGAGCCCGGCCAGGCCCGCGTCGCGGACGGCCGCGGCCATCGCGTGCAGCTGCACCGGGTCGGACGGGCGGATCACCAGCGTGCGGCCGCCGACCTTCGCCTTCAGCTCCGCCACCCGGCCGTTGGCGATCACCCGGCCGCGGTCGATGACCGTCAGCTCGTTCGCGAGCTGCTCGGCCTCCTCCATGTACTGCGTGGTCAGCAGCACCGTCGCGCCCTCGGCGACCATGCGCTGGACCTCTTCCCACACCTCGTTGCGGGTGCGCGGGTCGAGACCGGTCGTCGGCTCGTCCAGGTAGAGCACCTGCGGGCGGCCTATCATGCTCGCCGCCAGGTCGAGGCGGCGGCGCATACCGCCGGAGTAGTGCATCGCGGGGCGCTTGGCGGCCTCGGTCAGCGAGAAGCGCTCCAGCAGCTCGTCGGCCCGCGCCTTGGCGTCCCGGCTCGACAGGTCGAGCAGCCGCCCGATCATGTAGAGGTTCTCCCGGCCGGACAGCTTCTCGTCCACCGAGGCGTACTGGCCGGTGAGGCCGATCACCCGGCGCAGCTGCCGGGGCTGCCGCAGCACGTCGTAGCCGGCCACCGTGGCCGTGCCCGCGTCCTGCCGGATCAGCGTGGACAGCACCCGCACCAGGGTGGTCTTGCCGGCCCCGTTCGGCCCGAGGACCCCGAGGACGGTGCCCTGCTTCACGTCAAGGTCAACGCCGTCGAGTGCCTTGGTCTGGCCGAAGTGTTTGACCAGCCCCCGCACCTCGACGGCGGACTCGTTGTTCCTGTTCGGTCGCGTCGTCATGTCCACCACTGTGCCGGGCGCCCCCGACACGGCACCGACACGGCACCGACACGCCCTGTCGGTGCCGCCGACACGCCCCGGCACGCGGTGTCGGTACGCCGTCGGTGCACTTTCGGTACGCCGCTGACCTGCGGAAACGCTCGGGTGACGGGGTCAGGCGGGGACGCTGACGAGCAGGTCGCCGCGCTCGGTGCGGATCTCGAAGTGGGTGATGTCGCCCGCGTGCAGCCCCGCGGCGCCGTGCACGGTGAGCGGAACGGGCTGCGTGTCGGTGCCGTAGCCGTCCGCGGGGACGGACCAGGTGGCCACGGTCTGCTGGTCGCCGTCCATCGCGTAGACCAGCAGCCGGCAGGTCAGCGGGCCGCGGACACCGGTCAGCCGCAGGTCGATCACACTGCCCCAGCCCTTGTCCGTCACGCCGACGACCGCCGAGACGCCCGTCGCCGGGTCCGAACCGCTGTGCTGCTGGGTGCTGAAACCCGGCTGCGCGGTGGACGAGCGGCTGCCCTGCACGGACACCACGGCGACCACCGGACCGCCCACCACCAGCACCGCCGCTGCTGCCACCGCGACCGTCAGCCGCCGCCGGCGCGACCTGCGCGCGCCCGCGACCTGCGCGAGCAGCCGGTCCAGCAGCGCGTCGCCGCTGGGCGGACCGGCGAGGTCGACGCCGTCCGCGCGCAGCTCCGCGAGCACCGGCACGACCCCGCCCAGCTGGTCCAGCTCGTCACCGCACAGGTCGCACTCCGCCAGGTGCGTCTCGAAGCGCGCCATCTCGTCGTCGTCGAGGGCGCCGAGCAGGTAGGCGCCCACGTCCATGTGCGGGTTCACGACGTCGTCACCCCCCTCTCCTCCAGCGCGTTGCGCAGCGCGCGCAGCGCGTAGAACACCCGCGAGCGTACGGTGCCGGGCGGCAGCCCCAGTTCCGCGGCGGCCTCATTGACGGTACGGCCCCGGAAGTACGTTTCGACGAGGGCTTCACGATGTGCCTCGGACAGGTCCTGCAGCGCGTCGGAAATGGTCATCAGGCGCAGCGAGCGTTCCAGTTCGTCGCTCGCGGGAAGCTGCTCCAGGGCGGCGGGGGAGGTCTCCGGCGGGCGTGCCTGGCGGCTGCGGTGGCCGTCGATGACCAGCCGCCGGGCGACGGTCACCAGCCACGGCCGCAGCGAGCGGGCCGCCGGGTCGAGCGTGGCGGCGCTCTTCCAGGCCCGCAGCAGGGTCTCCTGCACGATGTCCTCGGCCAGGAAGCGGTCGCCGGCCACGAGCCGCAGGACGTACGCGTACAGCGCGCCGGCGTGCTCGCGGTACAGCGCCCGCATCAGCTCCTCCTCCGGAGCGGCGCCGGCCGGCCCCGAAGGCCCGTGGGGTGGTCCTTCCACGGGCGCATCCTGCCCTACCCGGCCCGCGCGGTCGAGATCGCCTCCCACGGCGAGCGCACCGCGACGCGGAGTGAGGTTCATGGCGGAGGTCCCGTCCGTCCCGTATGTGCCGGTGGGCGCCCCCGGGCGGAGCGCTCACCCGCACATACGGGCGGACGGCGGGAATGTCTCAAAAGGGCCCGTGCGGATTTCGCGGGAAGGCCCTTTCCGGACGTCCTGCGCGAAGACGCCCGCACGAGGACACACCCCGTGCGGGCGTCCCCCGCGGATCAGCGGTTCAGTGGAACGTGTGCTCCTCGGCGGGGAAGGCCCCGCCGACGACCTCCTCGGCGTACGCCTTGGCCGCGTCGCCGAGCGAGCGCCGCAGGTCCAGGTACTGCTTGGTGAAGCGCGGCACCTTGCCGCCGGTGAGGCCGGCCATGTCCGTCCACACCAGCACCTGCGCGTCGGTGTCCGGCCCGGCGCCGATGCCGACGACCGGGATGTGCAGCGAGCGGGTGACCTCCGCGGCGACCTCGGCGGGCACCAGCTCCAGCACGACGGCGAAGGCGCCCGCGTCCTGCGCGGCCTTCGCGTCCCGGATGAGCTGCTGCGCCGCCTCCTCGCCGCGGCCCTGCACCCGGTGCCCCAGCGTGTTGACCGACTGCGGCGTCAGGCCCAGATGCGCCATGACCGGGATGCCGGACTCCACGATCAGCCCGGTGGCCGCGAGCGAGCGCTCCCCGCCCTCCAGCTTGACCGCCCCGACCCCGGCCTCCTTGACCAGCCGCGTCGCGCTGCGCAGCGCCTGCACGGGACCTTCCTGGTACGACCCGAAGGTCAGGTCCCCGACGACCAGCGCGCGGCTCGTCCCGCGCACGACCGCCGCGGCCAGCATCGTCATCTCGTCCAGCGTGACGGGCACGGTGCTCTCGTAGCCGAGGTGGCAGTTGCCCATCGAGTCCCCGACCAGCAGCACCGGGATCCCGGCCTCGTCGAAGACCGACGCGGTCATCGCGTCGTACGCGGTGAGCATCGGCCACCGCTCCCCGCGCTCCTTGGCGAGCGCCAGATCACGCACCGTGACCCGGCGGCTGCGGCTCCCGCCGTACAGCGCCTTGGGATTGTCGAGCCCCTTGCCCTGCTCCTGGGCAGCAGAAAGTGACGTCATTCTCGACGGCTCCTTCACGTCATCTCGAGGCACCCTGACGGTGTCCCCGGACCACCCCCCATGCTGGCACGCTGCGCGCCCGCGGCAAAGGGGGCTCCCCGTCCCGGCTCGCTCCCGGGCGGCGCGGCACCCGTGGCGGGGCGGGCGCGTCTCAGGACCGGGCGCGGTCCACGACGGAGTCCAGCGCCGGGGCGACGACGGCGAAGGCCCGGCCGGTCAGCTCCGCCGGGTCCACGGTGTCGTCGTCGCTCCACCGCTGGAGGATGGTGTCGAAGGCCGTCAGCGCCATCCCGGCGGCCAGCTCCGGGTACAGCTCCGCCGCCGGGTCCATGCCGAGGCGCCGGGCCAGTTCCGCCGCCAGCTCGCCGCGCCACTGCGCCTGGCGCTCCAGGAAGCGGGCGAGCAGCGGCGGTGTGCGCAGGATCAGCCGCACCACGCTCAGCGCCCGGTCCGCGTGCCCCGCGCAGGCGTCGACGGACGACTGCACCGCGTGCCGCAGGGCGACGGACGGCGGCTCCTGCGGCGGGCGGGCGGCCAGTTCGTCGCGCATGCTGGCGCCCATCTCCGCGAGGAACTGGACGACGACGTCCTCCTTCGAGGAGAAGTAGCGGAAGAACGTCCGCTTGGACACGCCCGCCGCCGCGGTGATCTCGTCCACCGTCACTGCGTCGAACCCCTCGCGCACGAGCAGGTTCAGCGCGGCCTGGGTCAGTGCGTCCGCGACGAGCGCGCGCTTGCGCTCGGCCAGGGTCCCAGCGGGTCGGGAAGTCATCCACCCATCGTAGGCGCCGCGCCGTTTTCGCCTCCAGATGCCACGCTTGACACTCAATGCCACGGAGGGCACGATGAGCCGCATGACGCGTGAGAGCCGTTGGCGAGCCGACCAGATGCCGGACCAGGACGGACGGGTGTTCGTCGTCACGGGGGCCAACAGCGGCCTCGGACTGGCGACCACCAGGGCGCTGGCCCGCAAGGGTGCCCGGGTGGTGCTGGCCGTCCGCGACGAGGAGAAGGGCCGCCGGGCCGTCGCGCAGCTGATGTCCGAGCAGGCCAGGGCCCGCCTGGAGGTGCGCCCGCTGGACCTGGCGGACCTGGCGTCGGTGCACGCCTTCGCCGACGGGCTGAAGTCCGACGGGGTGCACCCCGACGTGCTCATCAACAACGCGGGCCTCATGGCGCCGCCCCGCACGCTCACCGCCGGGGGCCAGGAGGTGCAGTTCGCCGCCAACCACCTCGGCCACTTCGCCCTCACCGCCCTGCTGCTCGGCCTCATGGCCGGCAGCGACGACCCCCGCGTCGTCACCGTCACCTCCGCCAACCACCGCCAGGCGCGGATGTTCTTCGACGACCTGACGGGTGAGCGCAAGTACGCGCCCATGGGCTACTACAACCAGTCCAAGCTCGCCAACGCCCTGTTCGGCTGGGAGCTGCACCGCAGGCTCGGCGCGGCCGGCAGCCGGGTCCGCAGCGTGCTCGCGCACCCCGGTTACACTGCCACCGGACTCCAGACCAGCGCGCCCGTCGGCCGGGTGAAGTTCGTCTTCGGCCGGCTGCTGCTGCCGCTCGCGCAGGCGCCGGAGCAGGGCGCGCTGCCGCAGCTCTACGCGGCCACCGATCCGCAGGCGCGCGGCGGTGAGCTCTACGGGCCCGACGGCATGGGCGAGTTGCGCGGCGCGCCCAAGCGGGTGGAGCTGGCCCCGCGCGCCACCGATCCGGCGGCCGCCGCCCGGCTGTGGCAGCTTTCCGAACAGCTGACCGGAGTGAGTTTCGCGCTGCCCGCCGTGGTCTGACGCGCTTGTCGAGAGGTATCGGGCGTTCGCGCCATATAGGCTGCCCAAACACCGGAATAAACTATTCCGTTGGCTGCGGGCCAAGTGTGAGTCAGATCACTCTATGGCGGCCATTTGGCGCGATCCCTGTTACGATGATGACCCCTTATTGACAGCACGTTGTTCGGGGGTCCACTGTGACGAATAAGGTTCCGGACGTTGATGTCGTAAATCTCCCTGCTTTCCCATTCATAGGCCCGGAAAGCAATCCCTTCATTCCGGTCCGTGATGACGACCTGGCGCGCTTAGAAGGGGCCATGGGCAAGGTCCGGCTCCCCTTCGGGGGATGGGCCTGGCTGGCGACACGGCACGATCAGGTCAAGCAACTGCTGCGGCACCCCGGATTCAGCTCCGACCAGTACCGTCCGGGATTCCCGGTGCTGAATCCGCTGCCGCCCCAGCAGGCGGACGCCACCGGGCTGTTCATCTTCATGGACGGCGAGGCGCACAGCCGCCTGCGGCGCATGCTCACCGCCGAGTTCATGATCAAGAACATCCGGCGGATCGAGCCGCTGATCGAGGAGACGGTCGTCGAGACCCTGGAGCGCATGCGGGCCGGCGGCCCGCCCGCCGACCTGATGAGCGAGTTCGCGCTCCCCGTCCCGTCCATGACGATCAGCCACCTGCTGGGCGTCCCGTACTCCGACCACGAGTTCTTCCAGGAGCACAGCCGCGCGATCATGGACCGCAACTCCGGTCCCGCCGAGGTCGGGGCCGCGCTCGGCGCCCTGAGCCAGCTCCTCGGCGAACTGATCACCTACAAGCGCACCACGCCCGGCGAGGACCTGCTGAGCAGGCTCGTCGCCGAGCGCGTCGTCCCCGGCGAACTGCGCGAGGACGAGCTGCTGAGCATGGCCCAGCTGCTGCTCGTCGCCGGCCACGAGACCACCGCCAACATGATCGGGCTGTCCGCGCTGGCCCTGCTGGAGCACCCGGAGACCCTGGACGCCCTGCGCAAGGACCCCGGCCTCGCCCCCAACGTGGTCGAGGAACTCCTGCGGTACGTCACCGTCGTCCGCACCGGCCTGCCACGGCTCGCCATGGAGGACGTCGAGATCGACGGCCACCTCATCCGGGAGGGCGAGGGCGTCGTCGCCATGCTGTCGCTGGCCAACCGGGACGCGGCGGCCTTCCCCGACCCCGAGGTCTTCGACCCCGAACGGCAGGAGGCGCACCGCCACATGGCGTTCGGCTTCGGCCTGCACCAGTGCGTCGGCCAGCCGCTGGCCCGCGCCGAACTGCGCATCGCGCTGGTGGAACTCGCCCGCCGCTTCCCCGGCCTGCGCTCCCTGACCACGCTCGCGGACGTCCCCAAGCGCCACATGGCCGTGACCTTCGGGGTCGGCGAGCTCCCGGTGACGTGGTAATGCGCATCACCGTCGACAGGGAACTGTGCTGCGGGTCCGGCAACTGCGTCGCCAACGCCCCCGAGGCGTTCGACCAGGACGATGCCGAAGGACTCGTACAACTGCTGGTGGAAGAAGCGCCCGAAAATCTCCGGGCGCAGGTGGAAAGAGCCGCACACATGTGCCCGGTGGGTGCGATCAGTGTCAGTCCGCAGGCTGCTTCGACGAATTGACGACGCCATAGTGCGGGGGCGAGTGCGCCGTTGTCCGTGAACCGTCCGGCGGGGGACCGATGAATATCACCGGCCCGCCGGACCTGGTTCCGGGTCCGCTGTGAATTCTGCCGCGAGCGCCGGATGGATCGTCGTCTTCCTCCGGTGCTTCTTCGGCGTGCCCGCCTCTCTGGCGCACGGGGCGAACCCGTGCGTGTCCGCGTCCGGAAACGGTGTGTCGCTGCGCGTCCTCACTGCGTGCATTTCACGCCCAGCAGGGGAGCGATGATGATGAACAAAGACCCCAGAATACGAATTGTCGTGTGCGACCAGCATCCTTACGGACGTCTCGGTATGCGCGAGGCATTAGGCCGGGACCCCGCGCTGTGCGTGGTCGGGGAGGCGCCCGGTCTCGGCGAACTGGTCCCGGTCGTCGACCTGTGCCGCCCCGACGTCGTGGTGCTGGCCGACCCGCCCACCGCGTCCTACGCCGACACCCACGAGATGGTCGGGGTCGGCGCCGACCTGGTGGTCGTCGTGCCCGACGCCGACGTCGCCCTCGGCTGGATCGGCTGCACCCGGGCCGAGATCAAGGCCCTCGTCCACTCCGACGACCCCGAGGAAGAGCTGGTCACCGCCGTCCGCAGAACCGCCGACGGCACCGGATACGTCTCACCCGGCCTCAGCGGCCCGCTGCTCGGGTACGTGCGCGCCTCACTGCCGCGGCGCCTGACCGTCGTCCCCACCCACGCGCCCCTGACCTCGCGCGAGTCCGAGGTGCTGGAGCTCGTACGGCGCGGCATGGCGAACAAGGAGATCGCCCGCCGGCTCGGACTGAGCGAGAAGACCGTCAAGTTCCACGTCTCCAACGTGCTCGCGAAGGCGCACATGGCCTCCCGGGCCCAGCTCATCGCCTCCGCCAGAACCATGTGAGCCGGGGCCCCGCGAGCACCAACGACCGCGGACGCCCGACCGCCCGCGCCCAGACCGTCCACGCCCCGGGGCGGCACCGACCACCCGGCCCCGCTGATTGCAGCACAGGCCCGGCGGCCGGACAACCTGGACGAAGGTCCAGCACCGGCCGGAAAACCCCTACCGAAGCCCCAGGTCCGGGCCGTTCCTCTGACGGAAGCCGATCTTGGGGTCGCTGCGGATACTCCGAGTATGAAGCCATCCATGCCCGGTGACCAGGTGACCGACGGCTCCTACGACAACGCCGTCGCGGTGATCGGCCTCTCCTGCCGCGTCCCGTCGGCCTCCACCCCGGCCGAGCTGTGGCGACTGCTGTCCGAAGGAACCGACGCGGTCTCCCCGTGGCCACAGGACAGAGGACCCGGCTCCCCGTCCTGGCGTGGCGGCTTCCTCGCCGACGTCGGCTCCTTCGACGCGGCCTTCTTCGGGGTACGGCCCGAGGAAGCCGCCGCCATGGACCCCCAGCAGCGCCTCGCGCTGGAACTCGCCTGGGAGGCCGCCGAGGACGCCGGGACGCCCGCCGACCGGCTGCGCGGCACCCGCACGGGGACGTTCGTCGGCGTCGCGTCCGACGACTACACCACCCTCGCCACCCGCGCCGCGCTCACCGGCCGGACCGGCGGCGGCGACCTCGACGACTTCGTGGGCCGCCACCGCGCCGTCGTCGCCAACCGGATCTCCTGGACCCTCGGCCTGCGCGGGCCGAGCCTGGCCGTCGATGCGGCCCAGGCGTCGTCGCTGGTGGCCGTCCACCTGGCCGCCGAGAGCATCCGCCGCGGCGAGTGCGACCTCGCCCTCGCGGGCGGCGTCAGCCTGATCCTCTCGCCGGAGAGCATGACGGCCACCGCGGGCCTGGGCGCCCTGTCCGTACGCGGCCGCAGCGCCGTCTTCGACGCGAGCGCCGACGGGTTCGTACGCGGCGAGGGCGGCGGCATGGTCCTGCTCAAGCCGCTCGCGCGGGCCGTCGCGGACGGCGACCCGATCTACTGCGTCATCCGCGGCAGCGCCGTCAACAACGACGGCGCGGGCGACCGCCTCACCGACCCGGACGCGCAAGGCCAGCAGGACGTCCTCGCGCGCGCCTACGCCGACGCGGGCACCAGCCCCGACGTCGTCCAGTACGTGGAACTGCACGGCACCGGCACCCCCGTCGGCGACCCCGTCGAGGCCGCCGCCCTGTCCGCCGTCGTCGGACGCGGCACCGACCGCCCCCCGCTGCACGTCGGTTCGGTCAAGACCAACATCGGCCACCTGGAGGCCGCCGCCGGCATCGCCGGACTGCTCAAGGCCGCCCTCAGCGTCCGGCACCGGCAACTGCCCCCCACCCTGCACTTCCGCACCCCGCACCCGGCGATCCCGCTGGACACGCTCAACCTGCGCGTGCAGACCGCGCTCGACGCCTGGCCCCGGCCCGACACCCCGCTCGTCGCGGGCGTCAGCTCCTTCGGCATCGGCGGCACCAACTGCCACGTGGTGCTCGCCGAAGGCCCCTACACCGGCCGCCCCGACCGCCCGGTCGCCCGGCCCGCCACCCCCCGCCCGCTGCCCTGGGTCATCTCGGCCCGCACCGGCCGCGCCCTCGACGCCCAGGCCGGCCGCCTGCTGGACCACCTCCGGGACGGCGACCTCCGGGACAGTCACCTCCCGGACGGCGACCTCCGGGACAGCGGTGACGACGCGGCCGACATCGCCCGCTCGCTCGCCGCGACCCGCACCGCCCTGGAACACCGCGCCGTCGTCATCGGCACCGACCGGGCCGAACTCGCCGCCAAGCTGGCCGACCTGCACACCGCCGCCGTCACCGGCGTGACGAGTGCGGCCGGTGCCACCGGCAACCCCGGCGCCACCGCGGCGGAGGGCCGTACCGCCTTCCTCTTCGCGGGCGGCGGCGCGCACCGCCTCGGCATGGGGCGCGAACTGTACGCGGCACACCCCGTCTTCGCCCGCGCGCTCGACGAGGTGCTCGACCACTTCGACCCCGCCCTCGGCCTGCGCGAGGTGCTCCTCGACGCCCACGACGACACGGCGGACACGGCGGACGCGGAAACCGCGGCAGCAGCACTCGACGGCATGCGCCTCATGCAGCCCGCGCTGTTCGCCTTCCAGGTCGCCATGTACCGCCTGGTCACCTCCTGGGGCGTCACCCCCGACCTGCTCGTGGGCCACTCCTTCGGCGAGATCGTCGCCGCCCACGTCTCCGGCTCCCTCTCCCTGGCCGACGCCGCCGCCCTCGCCGCGGCCCGCGGCGCGCTCATGGAGGCCCTGCCGCCCGGCGGCGCCATGATCGCCGTCGAGGCCACCGAGGAGGAGGCGGCCGAAGCGCTGCGGGACACCGACGACGTGTCCATCGGCGTCATCAACGGCCCGCGCTCCGTCGTGCTGTCGGGCGCGGACGCGTCCGTCACCCGCGTCGCCGCCGCCTTCCAGGACCGGGGCCGCCGCACCACCCGGCTGCGCGTGCAGAACGCCGCCCACTCACCGCTCACCGTGCCCATGCTCGACGACCTCGCCCGCAGCATTAGCGGGCTCACCGCCGACGCACCGCGCATCCCGATCGTCTCCACCGTCACCGGGCGCACCGGCACCCCGATGACCGAGCCGTACTGGATCGCCCACGTCGGCGCCACCGTGCGCTTCCACGACGCCGTCACCGCCTGCCGCGAGCTGGGCGTGACCCGGTTCCTCGAACTCTCCCCGGACTCCGTCCTCACCCCGCTGGTCCACCCCACGGAGACCGAGGTCGCCGTCGCCCTCCAGCACCGGGACGTCCCCGAACCCGAGGCCCTGCTCACCGGGCTCGGCGCCGCCTGGGTCGCCGGCCTGCCCGTCGACTGGGCCGAGGCCGTCGGCGACGCCCGCCTCGTCGCCCTGCCCACCTACGCCTTCCAGCGGGAGCGCTACTGGCTCGACGAACTCCCCGCCGCATCCGCCGCATCCGCCGCATCCGTTGCATCCGTTGCCGAGCAGCACCTCAGCTCCACCACGCTCGCCCTGCGCGACACGATCCGCAGCTCCCCCGACGGCTTCCTCCAGCGCTGGCTGGCCGAACACGTCGCCGAGATCGCCGGCGGCCACGGGGCGGACCCCGAGACCGCCCTCCGCGACCCCGACACCGCCTTCCGCGACCTCGGCTTCGACTCCGCGCTCTCGGTCCAGTTGCGCAACCGGCTCGTCTCCGCCACCGGGCTCCGCCTGCCCACCAGCGTGCTCTTCGACCACCCCACCCCCCAGGCGCTCGCCGCCCACCTGCACGACCGGATCGTCGGCGCCCTCGACACCCCCGCCGCGCCCGCCGTCACCCCCGTGGCCGTGGACGGCGATCCGGTGGTGATCGTGGGGATGGCGTGCCGGTTGCCGGGTGGGATCGAGTCGCCGGACGGGTTGTGGCGGGTGGTGTCGGAGGGTGTGGACGCGGTGTCGGAGTTTCCGGCGGACCGTGGGTGGGATCTGGCGGGGTTGTACGACCCGGATCCGGATCACGCGGGGACGAGCTACGCGCGGCACGGCGGCTTCTTGGCCGGTGCGGGTGATTTCGACGCGGACTTCTTCGGGATCAGTCCGCGTGAGGCGGCGGCGATGGATCCGCAGCAGCGGTTGCTGCTGGAGACGGCGTGGGAGGCGCTGGAGCGCTCGGTCATCGACCCGACCTCGTTGCGCGGCAGCCGCACCGGCGTCTTCGTCGGCGCCATGAACATGGAGTACGGCCCCCACCTGCACGCACCCGTCGACGGCACCGAGGGCTTCCGCCTCACCGGCAACACCACGAGCGTGGCGTCCGGCCGGATCTCGTACCTGCTGGGTCTTGAGGGTCCGGCGATGACGGTGGACACGGCGTGCTCGTCCTCGCTCGTCGCCCTGCATCTGGCCGCCCAGGCGGTACGCAGCGGCGAGTGCTCGCTCGCGCTCGCGGGCGGCGTGACCGTGCTGTCCACGCCCGGCATGTTCGTGGAGTTCTCGCGGCAGCGGGGGCTGGCGCCGGACGGGCGGTGCAAGGCGTTCGCGGACGCGGCGGACGGTACGGGGTGGGCCGAGGGCGTCGGCGTGCTGGTCGTTGAGCGGCTCTCGGACGCGCGGCGCAACGGCCACCGGGTGCTGGCGCTGGTGCGGGGTTCGGCGGTGAACCAGGACGGTGCGTCCAACGGTCTGACAGCTCCCAACGGTCCGTCCCAACAGCGCGTCATCCGCGCCGCGTTGGCGGGTGCGGGACTCGATACGGCCGACGTGGACGTGGTGGAGGCACACGGCACGGGTACGGCGCTCGGTGACCCGATCGAGGCGCAGGCGCTGCTCGCGACGTACGGGCAACAGCGTCCCGGCGACAGCCCGTTGTGGCTGGGCTCGCTGAAGTCGAACATCGGGCACACGCAGGCCGCGGCCGGTGTGTCGGGTGTCATCAAGATGGTGGAGGCGATGCGGCACGGTGTGCTGCCGCAGACGCTGCATGTGGACGAGCCGTCGCACCACGTCGACTGGGACGAGGGGCAGGTGCGGCTGCTGACCGAGAACCGGCCGTGGCCCGTCGTGGACCGGCCGCGCCGCTCGGCGGTGTCCTCCTTCGGCATCAGCGGCACCAACGCCCACGTCATCCTCGAAGCCCCGCCCGCCGAGGTGGCGGAGGAGCCCGGCGCCGAGCCGCCCGCGTCCCTCACCCCCTGGGTCCTGTCGGCGCGGACCGAGGACGGCGTACGGCGGCAGGCCGCGAGGCTGCTCGCCCACCTCGACGTCCACCCCGGCCTCGACCCGCGCGACGTGGCGTTGAGCCTGGTCGCGGGACGGGCACGGTTGGAGTGCCGCGCGGTGGTGTGGGGCACGGAGCGCGAGGCGCTGTGCGCGGGGCTGCGCGATCTGGCGGCGGGGGTCGCGTCACCGGATGCCGTGCTCGGCTCGGCGGCGGCTTCGGCGGGTGTGGTGTGGGTGTTCCCGGGGCAGGGCTCGCAGTGGGCGGGGATGGCGCGGGAGTTGCTGGAGACCTCTGAGGTGTTTGCCGCGCGAATGGGCGAGTGCGCGGCGGCGCTGGATGCGTTGACGGACTGGTCGTTGCTGGAGGTGGTGCGCGGGGACGGGGCTGAGCTGGAGCGGGTGGATGTGGTTCAGCCGGTGTTGTTCGCGGTGATGGTGTCGCTGGCGGCGGTGTGGGAGTCGCTGGGGGTGCGGCCTGCTGCGGTGGTGGGGCATTCCCAGGGGGAGATCGCGGCCGCGTGTGTGGCGGGTGCGCTGTCGCTGGAGGACGCGGCCAGGGTCGTTGCGTTGCGGTCGCGGGCGATCCGCTCGCTGGCCGGTCGTGGCGGCATGGTCTCGGTGCTCGCGTCGGCCGACCGGGTGAGCGAGTGGGTGACGGACGGGCTTGCGGTGGCGGTGGTCAACGGGCCCGAGCAGGTCGTGGTGTCCGGTGCTCCGGACGAGCTGGACGCCTTCGTAAAGCGCTGCGAGCAGGAGGGCGTCCAGGCACGGCGGATCGCGGTGGACTACGCCTCCCATTCACCCCAAGTGGAGGAACTGCGCGCGGAGTTGTTGGACCTCCTGGGCGGAATAGAGCCGCGCGGCTCGGGCATCCCCCTCGTCTCGACCGTCACGGGCGAGGTCATCGACACGTCGGTGATGGACGCGGAGTACTGGTTCACGAACCTGCGCCGACCCGTGCGCTTCGACCAGGCCCTCTCCACGCTGCTGGGCGACGGGCATCGGGAGTTCGTCGAGGTCAGCCCGCATCCGGTGTTGCTGGGCGCGGTGGTGCAGGCGGCCGAGGCGGCAGAGGTCGAGGGTGTGACCGCCGTGGGGACGTTGCGGCGGGAAGAGGGCGGGCGGGACCAACTGCTGCGTCACGCTGCCGAGTTGTTCACGGCCGGTGTGGATGTCGACTGGTCGTCGTGGGTCGCGGGCGGGCGGCTCGTCGATCTGCCGACGTATGCGTTCGAGCGTCGCCGCTTCTGGCTGTCGGCGGGCCGGTCCCCGGTGGACGCGGCCGGGCTGGGCCTCGACCCGGCCGGTCACCCCCTCCTGCACGCCGCCGTCCCGCTGGCTTCGCAGGACGGATGGGTACTGACGGGGCAGCTCTCCCTCCAGGACCACCCGTGGCTGAGCGACCACGCCGTCCACGGCACCGTCGTCCTGCCCGGCACGGCCTTCGTCGAACTCGCCCTGCACGCGGGTGGGCAGGCGGGTTGCGAGGTGGTGGAGGAGCTGACGTTGGAGCGTCCGCTGCTGGTGGCGGAGGGCGCGTCGGTCGTGGTCCAGGTGGCGGTGGGCGCCCCGGAGGACGAGGCCGGGCGCCGGCCGGTCACCGTGCACTCCCGCCCCCAGGGCAGCAGCGACGAATGGAGCCGCCACGCCACGGGCACCCTCGCGCCGACAGACCCCGTACCGGAGGAGCGCCTGAGCGCCGCGTGGCCGCCCCCGGGCGCCCGGCGGATCGAGGGTCCCGACACCGTCTCCGGCACCTACGAGCGGCTGGCCGGGCTCGGTTACGGGTACGGGCCGGTGTTCCAGGGCCTGCGGGACGTGTGGCGGGTCGGGGAGGAGCTGTTCGCGGAGGTGCGGCTGCCCGTCGAGCCCGGCGGCTTCGGGCTGCACCCCGCGCTGCTGGACGCCGCCCTGCACCCCCTGCTCGGCGACGAACTCCGCGTGCCGTTCGCCTGGAGCGGGGTCCGTATGTCCTCGGTGGGGGCCTCGGTGCTGCGGGTGCGGTTGACGCCCGGGGCCGAGGGCGTGGTGCGGGTGGCCGCGTTCGACGGTGCGGGGCTGCCGGTCGTGACGGTGGAGGGGCTGCGGCTCCACCCGATGGCGCAGGACCAGCTCCGCGAGGTGGCGGGGCAGGGGACCGGCGGGCTCTTCGCACTGCGGTGGACGGTCGTCCCGGTGCCGGAGTCGGCGGCACGGGACGCGTCCCTGGTGCGGGTGGAGGAGATCGCGCCGGGTGGAGACGTGCGCGGGCGGCTCGCGGAAGTGCTCGCGGTGGTACAGGACTTCGTGGCCGAGGGCCCGGAGGACGGCCGTCTGGTGGTCGTGACGCACGGGCGGATGGCCGGGGTCGCCGATCCGGTGACCTCCGCCGTGTGGGGCCTGCTGCGCTCCGCGCAGGCGGAGCACCCCGGGCGTCTCGTCGTCCTCGACACACCCGAGGACGCGGACACCGTGAGCGCGGTGGAGGCCGCTCTCGCGACGAACGAACCCCAAGTGGTGCTCGACGAGGACCGTTTCGTCGTACCCCGGCTCGCGGCACTGCCCGCCGAGGAGGACGGCGCCGCTGCTTCCCTCGCGTCCGAGGGGACGGTGTTGGTGACGGGGGCGGGCGGTGTGCTCGCGGGTCATGTGGTGCGGCATCTGGTGGCACGTCACGGGGTGCGGCATCTGGTCCTCGTCGGCCGTCGTGGGAGCGAGCGGGTCGACGACCTGGTGGCGGAGGTGGCGTCGGCGGGCGCGTCGGCGCGGTTCGTCACCTGCGACGTGGCGGACCGGGACGCGGTCGCGAGCGTGCTGGACGGTATCGGTGCCGAGCATCCGCTGACGGGCGTGGTGCATACGGCCGGTGTGCTGGACGACGGTGTGGTGACGGCGTTGACGCCGGAACGCGTGGACACCGTCCTCGCGCCGAAGGTGGACGGTGCCCGCTGGCTGGACGAGCTGACGCGGGGCGCGGAGCTGTCGGCGTTCGTGGTGTTCTCGTCGGCCGCCGGTGTCGTCGGTACGGCGGGGCAGGGCAACTACGCGGCAGCGAACGCGTATCTGGACGCGCTGGCTCAGGTGCGCCGCGCGGAGGGCCTTGCCGCGACCTCGATGGCGTGGGGGTTGTGGGCCGACACCAGCTCCATGACCGGGCACCTGGGGAACGCGGATCTGGCGCGGCTGACGCGCACGGGGCTGGCTCCCCTCCCCACCGAGGACGGCCTCGCGCTCTTCGACGCCGCCCTCCGGTCCGACCGCGCGACGGTCGTGCCCGCGCGTCTCGACCTTCCTGCGCTGCGGAACCGCGCGGCCCAGGGCAGCCTTCCCGCCGTCTTCGCCTCCCTGGTCCGGCTCCCGCTGCGCCAGGCGGCGGCGCCCGCTGCCGAAGAGGCCCGCTCCTGGACCGCCGGGATGGCGGCGTTGGGGGCGGAGGAGCGGTCGGCGGCGCTGGTGGCGCTGGTCGGGGCGCAGGTCTCGCTCGTCCTGGGCCATGGTTCGGCGGGTGCGGTGGATCCGCAGCGGGCCTTCCGGGAGATGGGCTTCGACTCGCTCACCGGCCTCGAACTCCGCCAGCGCTTGCAGACGGCCACGGGGCTCCGGCTGCCGTCCACCCTCGTCTTCGACTATCCGACGCTCACCGCGCTGGCCGGCTACCTCGACGAGCAGGTCGGCGGCACGTCCACGCTCCCGGCCGTACCGCCCGCACTCACCAAGGCCGACGTGGACGCCGATCCGGTGGTGATCGTGGGGATGGCGTGCCGGTTGCCGGGTGGGATCGAGTCGTCGGACGGGTTGTGGCGGGTGGTGTCGGAGGGTGTGGACGCGGTGTCGGAGTTTCCGGCGGACCGTGGGTGGGATCTGGCGGGGTTGTACGACCCGGATCCGGATCACGCCGGGACGAGCTACGCCCGGCACGGCGGGTTCCTGGCCGGTGCGGGTGACTTCGACGCCGACTTCTTCGGGATCAGCCCGCGCGAGGCGGCGGCGATGGACCCGCAGCAGCGCCTGCTGCTGGAAACCGCCTGGGAGGCACTGGAGCGCTCGGCGATCGACCCGACGTCGCTGCGCGGCACCCGCACCGGCGTCTTCACCGGCCTGATGTACCACGACTACGGCTCCTCGCAGAGCGAGGCGGCTCAGGACGTCGAGGGGATGCTCATCACGGGCACCAGCGGCGGTGTCGCCTCGGGCCGGATCTCGTACCTGCTGGGTCTTGAGGGTCCGGCGATGACGGTGGACACGGCGTGCTCGTCCTCGCTTGTCGCGCTGCACCTTGCCGCTCAGGCGCTGCGGAACGGTGAGTGCTCGCTCGCGCTGGCGGGTGGGGTGACGGTGATGTCGACTCCGACGACGTTCGTGGAGTTCTCGCGGCAGCGGGCGATGTCCCCCGACGGGCGGTGCAAGGCCTTCTCGGACTCCGCCGACGGTGCCGGATGGGCCGAGGGCGTGGGCCTGCTGGTGGTCGAGCGCTTGTCGGATGCGCGGCGCAACGGGCACCGGGTGCTGGCGCTGGTGCGGGGCTCGGCGGTGAACCAGGACGGTGCGTCCAACGGTTTGACCGCGCCGAACGGCCCGTCCCAACAGCGCGTCATCCGCGACGCGTTGGCGGGTGCCGGGCTGAACGCGGCCGACGTGGACGCCGTCGAGGCCCATGGCACCGGCACCGCGCTGGGCGATCCGATCGAGGCGCAGGCGCTGCTGGCGACGTACGGCCAACAGCGCCCCGACGACCGTCCGTTGTGGCTGGGTTCGGTCAAGTCGAACATCGGGCACGCGCAGGCGGCGGCCGGGGTCGCGGGCATCATCAAGATGGTCGAGGCGATGCGCCACGGTGTGCTGCCGCAGACGCTGCACGCGGACGAGCCGTCGCACCACGTCGACTGGGAGCAGGGCGACGTCCGACTGCTGACGGAAAACCGCCCCTGGCCCGAGCTGGACCGGCCGCGCCGCTCGGCGGTCTCGTCGTTCGGCATCGGCGGCACGAACGCCCACGTCATCCTGGAAGCCCCGCCCGCCGAGGTGGCGGAGGAGCCCGGCACCGAGCCGCCCGCGTCCCTCACCCCCTGGGTGCTGTCGGCGCGGACCGAGGACGGTGTACGACGCCAGGCCGCGCGGCTGCTCGCTCACCTGGATGACGCTCCGGGCCTGGGGCTGCGGGATGTGGGGCTGACGCTCGCTGCCGGGCGGGCTCTGCTGGATCACCGGGCGGTTGTGCTGGGCGCCGACCGTGAGGCGTTGTCGTCGGCGTTGGCTGCGGTGGCTGCCGGTGAGGACACCCCGGACGCGGTGGTCGGTTCGGTGCGAGCGGGCGGTGTGGTGTGGGTGTTTCCGGGTCAGGGCTCGCAGTGGGCGGGTATGGCGCGGGAGTTGCTGGAGACCTCTGAGGTGTTCGCCGCGCGGATGGGTGAGTGCGCGGCGGCGCTGGATGCGTTGACGGATTGGTCGTTGCTGGGGGTGGTGCGGGGGGACGGGGCTGAGCTGGAGCGGGTGGATGTGGTCCAGCCGGTGTTGTTCGCGGTGATGGTGTCGTTGGCGGCGGTGTGGGAGTCGCTGGGGGTGCGGCCTGCTGCGGTGGTGGGGCATTCCCAGGGGGAGATCGCGGCCGCGTGTGTGGCGGGTGCGCTGTCGCTGGAGGACGCGGCCAGGGTGGTTGCGTTGCGGTCGCGGGCGATCCGCTCGCTGGCCGGACGTGGCGGCATGGTCTCGGTCCTCGCGCCTGCGGAACGAGTGGGCGGGTGGCTCACCGACGGGCTTGCGGTGGCGGTGGTCAACGGGCCCGAGCAGGTCGTGGTGTCCGGCGCCCCGGACGAGCTGGACGCGTTCGTGAAGCGCTGCGAACAGGAGAGCGTCCAGGCACGGCGGATCGCCGTGGACTACGCCTCCCACTCACCCCAAGTTGAGCAACTGCGGGCGGAGTTGCTGGACCTGCTGGACGGGATCGCGCCCCGCAGCTCCGACATCCCCCTGGTCTCCACCGTCACCGGCGAGGTCATCGACACGGCCACCATGGACGCCGACTACTGGTTCACCAACCTGCGCCGACCCGTCCGCTTCGACCGGGCCCTCTCCACCCTCCTGACGGACGGCCACCGGACCTTCGTCGAAGTCAGCCCGCACCCGGTGCTGCTGGGCGCGGTGGTGCAGGCGGCCGAGGCGGCAGAGGTCGAAAACGTGACTGCCGTGGGGACGTTGCGGCGGGACGAGGGCGGCCGTGATCAACTGCTGCGCCATGCGGCCGAGTTGTTCACGGCCGGAGTGGATGTCGACTGGTCGTCGTGGCTCTCCGGCGGGCGGCTCGTCGATCTGCCGACGTATGCGTTCGAGCGTCGCCGCTTCTGGCTGTCGGCGGGCCGGTCGCCGGTGGACGCGGCCGGGCTGGGCCTCGACCCGGCCGGTCACCCCCTCCTGCACGCCGCCGTCTCCCTGGCGGACCGGGGGGACATCGTGCTCACCGGCAGGATCTCCCTCGACACGCACCCCTGGCTGGCCGACCACGCTGTCTTCGGTGCGGCGCTGCTCCCGGGCACGGCCTTCGTCGAACTCGCCCTGCACGCGGGTGGGCAGGCGGGGTGCGAGGTGGTGGAGGAGCTGACGTTGGAGCGTCCGCTGCTGCTGGCGGAGGGCGCGGCGGTCGTGGTCCAGGTGACGGTGGGCGCCCCGGAGGACGAGGCCGGCCGGCGGGCGGTCACCGTGCACTCCCGCCCCCACGACACGGGTGCCGACTGGGTACGGCACGCCGTCGGCGTCGTGGTTCCCGGAACGCCGCTGCCCGTACCGCCCCTGGACGTCGCCTGGCCGCCGTCCGGTGCGCAGTCCGTGCCGGGTGCGGAGGTCTACGAGCGGCTGGCCGGGCTCGGTTACGGGTACGGGCCGGTGTTCCAGGGCCTGCGGGACGTGTGGCGGGTCGGGGACGAGGTGTTCGCGGAGGTGCGGCTGCCCGTCGAGCCCGGCGGCTTCGGGCTGCACCCCGCACTGCTCGACGCGGCCCTGCACCCCCTGCCGACGGACGACTTGCGGGTGCCCTTCTCGTGGACCGGGGTTCGGCTGCGTGCGGTGGGTGCCTCGGTGCTGCGGGTGCGGTTGACGCCCGGGGCCGAGGGTGTGGTGCGGGTGGCCGCGTTCGACGGTGCCGGGCTGCCGGTCGTGACGGTGGACGAGCTGCGTATCCACCCCATGTCGGAGGACCAGCTCCGGCAGGTCGCCGCCGGTCGGACGAACGGCCTGTACGAGCTGGGCTGGACCGCCGCTCCGGTTCCGGAAGCGGTACCGGGCACCTCCGCCGCGCGCGTGGAGGAGGTCGCGCCGGGCGGTGACGTACGCGCCCGGCTCGGTGAAGTGCTGGCGCTGGTACAGGACTTCCTCACCGAGGGCCCGGAGGAGGACGGCCCGCTGGTCGTGGTGACGCACGGGCGGATGGCCGGGGTCGCCGATCCGGTGACCTCCGCCGTGTGGGGTCTGTTGCGCTCCGCGCAGGCGGAGCACCCTGCGCGTCTGGTCGTCCTCGACGCACCCGAGGACGCCGACACCGCGAGCGCGGTGGAGGCCGCCCTCGCGACGGACGAACCCCAAGTCGTCCTGCACGACGGCCAGTTCGTCGCCCCCCGGCTGACCGCGTCCACGGTGGACGCGGACGGCCCGGCTGTTTCCTTCCCGCCCGAGGGGACGGTGTTGGTGACGGGGGCGGGCGGTGTGCTCGCGGGTCATGTGGCGCGGCACCTGGTGGCACGTCACGGGGTGCGGCATCTGGTCCTCGTCGGCCGTCGTGGGAGCGAGCGGGTCGACGACCTGGTGGCGGAGGTGACGGTGGCGGGCGCGTCGGCGCGGTTCGTCACCTGCGACGTGGCGGACCGGGACGCGGTCGCGAGCGTGCTGGACGGCATCGGGACCGACCATCCCCTGACCGGCGTGGTGCATACGGCCGGTGTGCTGGACGACGGTGTGGTCACCGCCTTGACGCCGGAGCGGGTGGACACCGTCCTCGCGCCGAAGGTGGACGGTGCCCGCTGGCTGGACGAGCTGACCCGTGACGCGGAGCTGTCGGCGTTCGTGGTGTTCTCGTCGGCCGCCGGTGTCATCGGCACGGCGGGCCAGGGCAACTACGCCGCCGCGAACGCCTACCTGGACGCGCTCGCGCGGGCCCGCCGTGCGGACGGCCTTCCCGCGACCTCGATGGCATGGGGCCTGTGGGCGGAAAGCAGCTCCATGACCGGGCACCTGGGGGACGCGGATCTGGCGCGGCTGACCCGTACCGGACTGGCCCCTCTCCCCACCGAGGACGGCCTCGCGCTCTTCGACGCCGCCCTGCGGTCCGACCGCCCCGCCCTCGTCACCGCCCTGCTCGACCTGCCGGCTCTCCGGAAGCGTGCCGTCAAGGACGGTCTCCCGCCGCTGTTCTCCTCCCTCGTCCGCGCACCGGTCCGGCGTCCCGTCGCCCAAGGCGGGGCGACGGGGACCTCGTCGTGGGGTGCGGACATGGCGGCGTTGGGGGCGGAGGAGCGGTCGGCGGCGCTGGTCGCGCTGGTCGGGGCGCAGGTCTCGCTCGTCCTGGGGCATGGTTCGGCGGGCTCGGTGGACCCGCAGCGGGCCTTCCGGGAGATGGGCTTCGACTCGCTCACCGGCCTCGAACTGCGCCAGCGCTTGCAGACGGCCACGGGGCTCCGGCTGCCGTCCACGCTGGTCTTCGACTACCCGACGCTCACCGCGCTGGCCGGCTACCTCGACGAGCAGGTGCGCGGCACCTCCGCGCTCCCGGCGGCACCGCAGCCGCCCACCAAGGCCGACGTGGACGCCGACCCGATCGTGATCGTGGGGACGGCGTGCCGGCTGCCGGGCGGGATCGCGTCGCCCGACGAGCTGTGGCAGGCGGTGGTGAACGGCCTGGACGCGGTCTCGGAATTCCCCGCCGACCGTGGGTGGGATCTCGCGGAACTCTACGACCCCGACCCCGATCACGCCGGGACGAGCTACGCCCGGCATGGCGGGTTCCTGGCCGGTGCGGGTGACTTCGACGCCGACTTCTTCGGGATCAGCCCGCGCGAGGCGGCGGCGATGGACCCGCAGCAGCGCCTGCTGCTGGAAACCGCCTGGGAAGCGCTGGAGCGCTCGGCGATCGACCCGACCTCGCTGCGCGGCACCCGCACCGGCGTCTTCACCGGTCTGATGGCCGGCGAGTACGGGCCGCCCCTGCACGAACCGGTCGACGGCATGGAGGGCTTCCGCATGCTCGGCAGCGCGTCGAGCGTGGCGTCGGGCCGGATCTCGTACCTGCTGGGTCTTGAGGGTCCGGCGATGACGGTGGACACGGCGTGCTCGTCCTCGCTGGTCGCCCTGCATCTGGCCGCTCAGGCGCTGCGGAACGGTGAGTGCTCGCTGGCGCTGGCGGGTGGGGTGACGGTGATGTCGACTCCGACGACGTTCGTGGAGTTCTCGCGGCAGCGGGCGATGTCCCCCGACGGGCGGTGCAAGGCCTTCTCGGACTCCGCCGACGGCGCCGGATGGGCCGAGGGCGTCGGCCTGCTGGTGGTCGAGCGCTTGTCGGATGCGCGGCGCAACGGCCACCAGGTCCTCGCCGTCGTGCGGGGCTCGGCGGTCAACCAGGACGGTGCGTCCAACGGCCTGACGGCCCCCAACGGCCCCTCCCAACAGCGCGTCATCCGCGACGCGTTGACGGCCGCCGGGCTGAACGGCGCGGACGTGGACGCCGTCGAGGCCCACGGCACCGGCACCCCGCTCGGCGACCCCATCGAGGCACAGGCGCTGCTCGCGACGTACGGCCAACAGCGCCCCGACGACCGTCCGTTGTGGCTGGGTTCGGTCAAGTCGAACATCGGGCACGCGCAGGCGGCGGCCGGGGTCGCGGGCATCATCAAGATGATCGAGGCGATGCGCCACGGCGTCCTCCCGCAGACGCTGCACGCCGACGAGCCGACCCACCACGTCGACTGGGAACAGGGCCAGGTCCGGCTGCTGACCGAGAACCGGCCGTGGCCCGACGTGGACCGGCCGCGCCGCTCGGCGGTGTCCTCCTTCGGCATCAGCGGCACCAACGCCCACGTCATCCTCGAAGCCCCGCCCGCCGAGGCCACGGAGGAGCCCGGCACCGAGCCGCCCGCGTCCCTCACCCCCTGGGTGCTGTCGGCGCGGACCGAGGACGGCGTACGACGCCAGGCCGCACGGCTGCTCGCCCACCTCGACGTCCACCCCGGCCTCGACCCGCGCGACATCGCGCGCACCCTCGCCTCCGGGCGCGCCCTGCTCGACCACCGGGCCGTCGTCCTCGGCGCCGACCACGACGCCATGACCACGGCGCTGGCTGCCGTCGCCGCAGGTGAGGACACACCGGACGCCGTGCTCGGCGCGGTCGGACCGGCGGGAACCGGCGGCCTGGCCCTGGTGTTCTCCGGCCAGGGCGCACAGCGCGCCGAAGCGGGCCGGGAGCTGTACGAGCGGTACCCGGTCTTCGCCGGGACGTTCGACGCCGTGTGCGCGGCGGTCGACGCGCACCTCGACGGGTACGTCGAACACCCGCTGCGCGACGTCGCGTTCGCGCCCGCCGGCTCGCCCCTCGCGGCCCTGCTCGACCAGAGCGTGTACACGCAGACCGCGCTCTTCGCGCTGGAGACGGCGCTGTGGGAGCTGCTGCGGTCGTGGGGCGTCACGCCCGACTACGTGATGGGGCACTCGCTCGGCGAGATCACCGCGGCCTGCGCGGCGGGCGTGCTGTCCCTGCCCGACGCGTGCGCCCTGGTCGCGGCGCGCGGCCGACTGATGCAGGCGCTGCCGGAGGGCGGCGCGATGCTCGCGGTCGAGGCCGACGAGCACGAGGTCGGCGCCTACCTGGAGTCGGCCGGACTGGCGGAATCGGCCCGACGCGCGGACGCGGCAGGATCGGCGGGCGCGGCAGGATCGGCGGACGTGGCCACGTCGGCGGGCGCGGCGGGCATCGCCGCCGTCAACGGGCCCCGGGCCGTGGTGGTTTCGGGGGACGAGGCCGCCGTGGTCGCCGTCGCCGAACACTTCCGGTCCGCCGGGCGGCGGACGCGCAGGCTGCCGGTCTCGCACGCCTTCCACTCGCACCGCATGGAGCCCGTGCTCGCGGAGTTCGCCGAGGTGCTGTCGGGCCTGGCCTTCGAGCCGCCGCGGCTGCCCCTCGTCTCCAACCTCACCGGCGAACTCGCCGATCCCGCGCACCTGTGCACGCCCGCGTACTGGGTCGAGCACGTCCGCCGGGCCGTGCGGTTCGCCGACGGGGTGCGCTGCCTGGCCGACCGCGGGGTGACCACCTTCCTGGAGGTCGGTCCGTCGGCCGTGCTCACGCCGATGGCGCACGCCACCCTCGACGCGGCGCTGCCGGACGGCCGTTACACCGCCGTGGCGACGCTCACCCCGGGGCGGCCCGAGGCGCAGGCGCTGGCCGCCGCGCTGGCCGTGCCGTTCACGGGCGGCCTGCCCGTCGCGTGGGAGCGGACGCTGCCGGGCGGCCGCCTGGTGGAGCTGCCCGGCTATCCCTTCGCGCGGCAGCGCTACTGGCAGGCCGCCGACGAGACGGTCACCGGGCTGCGCGCCGCGGGGCTCAGCGCCACCCGGCACCCGCTGCTGGGCGCCGCCGTGCACCTGCCCGACGGGCAGACCGTCCTCACCGGACGGCTGCTGCCGGGCGCGCAGCCCTGGCTCGCCGACCACGCCGTGGACGGCACACCGCTGCTGCCCGGCACCGCCTTCCTCGAACTGGCCCTGCACGCAGGGGCGGAGACCGGCTGCCCGGTCGTCGAGGAACTGACCCTGCACACGCCCCTCGCGCTGCCCTCCGGCGCCGCGGTGTACTTCCAGGCGGTCGTGGGCGCCGCGGACGAGGACGGCCGCCGGACGATCGCCCTGCACTCCACGGACTCGCCGTCGGCCCCGGCCGCCGCCGAGGCCTCCGTCCGCCACGCCACGGGCGTGCTCGCCCCGGCCGCCGCCCCGCTGCCGCAGCCCGCGCAGTGGACCTGGCCGCCGGAGGGGGCGGCACCCGTACCGCTGGACGGCTTCTACGCCGAGCTGGCCGCGCGCGGCTACGACTACGGTCCGGCCTTCCGCGGCCTGCGCGCGGCCTGGCGCACCGCGGACGAGCTGTGGGCGGAGGTCGAACTCCCCGTCGAAGCGGGCGGGTTCGGCCTGCACCCGGCGCTCCTGGACGCCGCCCTGCACACCGTCACCCTCGGCCTCCCGGACCTCGCCGGGAGCGGCGCCGACCGGCCCCTGCTGCCGTTCTCCTGGACCGGCGTGACCCTGGAGGCGACCCGCGCCGCCGTCCTGCGCGTCCGGCTCGCGGCGACCGGCGACGGCGCGGTGTCCCTGACCGCGGCCGACACCTCCGGCCGCGCCGTCGTCACCGTCGACGCGCTCGCGCTGCGGCCGATGGCGGCGGGGGGCGCGGCCGCGGACCGGCCCGGCGGCCTGCACCTGCGCTGGCGGCCGCTGCCCACCGCGGGCGTCCCGGCACCCCCGGCCGACCTCGCCGACCTCACGGTCGTTCCCGTCGAACCGGGCGGCGACGACCCGCGGACCCGGCTGGCCGAGGTGCTGGAGTCGGTCCAGCGCTTCCTCGCCGACCCGGCACGGGAGCGCGCACGGCTCGCCGTCGTCACCCGGGGCACGCTCATGGACCGGCCCGACCCGGTCAGCGCCGCCGTGTGGGGCCTGGTGCGCTCCGCCCAGGCCGAGCACCCCGGACGGCTCCTGCTCGTCGACGTGGACAGCCGCACGGACGAAGCCCTGGCGACGGCCGCCGCCACCGGCGAACCGCAGGTCGCCGTCCGCGGCGGCCGCCCCTTCGCCCCCCGGCTCACCCGGACCGCCCCACCCCTGCTCCCCCTGCCGGACGCCCCCGCCTGGCGGCTGCGCACGGAAGGCCCCGACGCCCCGTCGCTCGTCGAAGTCCCCTCCCCGGAACGGCCGTTGGGCCCGCTGGACGTCCGCGTGTCGCTGCGCGCCGCCACGCCGCCCGCCGGCCACGGAACCAAGGCGGCGCGCCTGGCGGACCCGGCGTACCTGGCGGACCCCGCGTATCCGGTCGCCGCCGGTGACGCGCCCGTTCCGGCTCACCTGGTCGTACCCGGCCACTCGGGCGTCTCTGGGATCCCGGCCGACTCCGGTCACGCGGCCGCCCCGGCGTCCCCGGCGGACCCCGCGTCCCCGGCCACCGCCGGTCACGCGACCGACCCCGCGTACCCGGCCGCCGGTCACGCGACCGGCCCCGCTGCCCCGACCGACCTCGGCCACTCGCGAGCCCCCGGAAGCCCGGCCGACCCCGACGCAGACCCCGCCTCCTCGCCCGACGACGTGTCGCCCTGGTCCGGTGCCGGGGTCGTCGTCGAGGTCGGGGCGGACGTCACCGGTCTCGCCCCCGGCGAGCGCGTGTTCGGCGTCTTCCCGGGGGGCGAGGCCCCGGGGCGGTTCGTGGTGGCCGACCTCCGGGACGTGGTCCGCGTCCCGGAGGGGTGGAGCTTCGCGCAGGCCGCCGCAGCCGCGCCCGCGTTCCTCACCGCCTGGCACGCCCTCGCGGACCTGGCCCGTACCGGATCCGGCGATCAGGTGCTCGTGCACGGCGCCGGGACGGCCGTGGGCCTGGCCGCCGTGCAGGTCGCCCGGCACCTCGGCGCGGAGGTGTACGCCACCGCCCCGGCCGGGGCCCGCGACGCCCTGGGCGGCCTGGGGCTGGACGCGGCGCATCTGGCCGAGCCCGAGGCCGACGTCTTCCCCAAGACCCTCCCGGCCGGGTTCGACGTGGTCCTCGACCCGCTGGGTGGGGACACCGCCGAGGCGTCGGCCGCGCTGCTCGCCGCCGGGGGCCGCTACGTGGCCGTGGCCGGGCGGTACGAGGCGCCGGGCGGTGCCGCGTACTCGGAGTCGGCCCCCGCCGGCGCCGCGGACGCCGGGCCCGCCCGGCAGCGGGAGATCCTGGCCGAGCTGGCGGGCCTGCTCGCCGGGGCCGTGCCGCCGCCCGTGCGGGCCGTGGACGTACGGGCCGCCGCCGCGAGCCGCGACCTGCCGGTCGCGCCGCCCGCCACCGCGGCCGGTCCGGAGGCCGCGGAGGTCCTGACCTTCCCCTGGCCGCTCGACCCGGACGGCACGGTCGTCGTCACGGGCGCGAGCGGCACCCTGGCGCAGCACGTCGTACGCCGCCTGGTCGGCGCCCACGGCGTACGGCACCTGCTGCTGCTCAGCCGCAGCGGCGCCGGGCTGCCCGCGGACCTGGGCGACGCGCAAGCGACGACCGGGCGGGCGGCCGGGCAGGTGACCGCGCAGGCGGTGGCCTGCGACGTCGGCGACCGCGACGCGCTCGCCCGCGCCCTGGCCCACATCCCTTCCGCACACCCGCTGACCGCCGTCGTGCACACCGCGGGCGTCCTCGACGACGGCGTGCTGGAAGCCCTCACCCCCGAGCGGCTCGACGCCGTGCTGCGGCCGAAGGCGGACGCGGTCCGGCACCTGGACGAGCTGACCGCCGACGCCGACCTGGCGGCCTTCGTGGTCTTCTCCTCCGCGGCCGGTGTGCTCGGCACGCCCGGCCAGGCCAACTACGCGGCCGCCAACGCCTATCTGGACGCCTTCGCGGCCCGCAGGCACGCGGACGGACGGCCCGCGGTCTCCCTCGCCTGGGGCCTGTGGAGCGAGGCGAGCGGTATGACGTCCGGCCTCGGCGACGCCGACCGCGGCCGGATCGCCCGCAGCGGACTGCTGCCGACCGGCACCGACGAAGGACTCGCCGCCTTCGACCGGGCGCTGACGGCCGCCGTGCCGTTCCTCGTCCCGGCGCGCGTGGACACCGCGGCCCTGCGCACGCCCACCGCACCCGTTCTGCTGCGCGACCTCGCGCCCGCCCCCGCCCCCTCCCGGCGCACCGCCGCCGAGGCCGCCCCGGCGGCGCCCGAGCCGCTGCGCGACCGGCTGCTCCAACTGCCCGCCGAGCGGCGCCGCGAGACGCTGCTCGACATCCTGCGCGCGGAGGCGGCCGACGTGCTCGGCTACGGCGACCCGCGCCGTATATCTGCGGACGGGGCCTTCCGCGACCTCGGCTTCGACTCCCTCACCGCCGTCGAACTCCGCAACCGGGTCAGCGCCCGGACCGGCCTGCGGCTCAGCTCCACCGCGGTGTTCGACCACCCCAGCCCCGCCGCCCTGGTCGACCACCTGCTCGCCGGACTCGCCCCCCGCCCGGCCGAACAGGGCGCCGGTGAACCCACCTACGAGCAGGTCATGGCCGATCTCACCCGGCTCCGCGGCCACTTGACGGCACTCACCCTGACCGGCGCCCAGCGCACCGCCCTGGCCGAGACCGTCCGCAGCATGTCGGTGCCCTGGACGGCACCGGCCTCCCCGGCGCAGACCGAGGAGGAAGCGCCCGCCGACCTCGAATCCGCGAGCGCGGCGGAGGTCCTCGCCTTCGTCACGAACAGCCTCGGCATCTCCGTCTCCGGCGACGAACCGCCCACCGACCCGAGTTGAGAGTGAGTTCATGCCCACCGAAGCAGAGCTGCTGAAGTACCTCAAGGCGGTCTCCGAGGAACTGCACGCCACCCGCGGCCGGTTGCAGGAGCTGGAGACCCGCCGCGACGAGCCCGTGGCGATCGTCGGCATGGCCTGCCGGCTGCCCGGCGGCGTGTCCACCCCTGAGCAGTTGTGGGATCTCGTCGTGAAGGGGGAGGACGCCGTCGGCGACTTCCCCGACGACCGCGACTGGGACGTCGAGACGCTCTACGACCCCGAACCCGGCCGCGCGGGCGCCACCTACACCCGCTCCGGCGGCTTCCTGCGCGACGCGGCGGAATTCGACCCGGCGTTCTTCGGGATATCCCCCCGCGAGGCGCTGTCCATGGACCCGCAGCAGCGCCTCATGCTGGAGGCGTCCTGGGAGGCGCTGGAGAGCGCCGGGATCAACCCGCAGACCCTCAAGGGCACCCGTGCCGGAGTCTTCGCCGGATCCTTCCACCACGACTACGACCCCGGTGGCGGCAGCGTCGGCAGCCTCGTCTCCGGCCGCGTCGCCTACACCCTGGGCCTCCAGGGCCCCGCCGTCACCGTGGACACGGCGTGCTCGTCCTCCCTGGTCGCCCTGCACCTGGCCGCCCGCGCGCTGCGCAGCGGCGAGTGCTCGCTCGCGCTGGCGGGCGGGGTGACGGTGATGTCGTCCCCGACGACGTTCGTGGAGTTCTCGCGGCAGCGGGGGCTGGCGCCGGACGGGCGGTGCAAGGCGTTCGCGGACGCGGCGGACGGTACGGGGTGGGCCGAGGGCGTCGGCGTGCTGGTGGTGGAGCGCTTGTCGGATGCGCGGCGCAACGGGCACCGGGTGCTGGCGCTGGTGCGGGGTTCGGCGGTGAACCAGGACGGTGCGTCCAACGGTCTGACGGCTCCCAACGGCCCGTCCCAACAGCGTGTCATCCGCGACGCGTTGACGGCCGCGGGACTTGACACGGCCGACGTGGACGTGGTGGAGGCCCACGGCACCGGCACCGCGCTGGGCGACCCGATCGAGGCGCAGGCGCTGCTTGCGACGTACGGCCAACAGCGCCCCGACGGCAGCCCGTTGTGGCTGGGCTCGCTGAAGTCGAACATCGGGCACACACAGGCCGCGGCCGGAGCCGCGGGCATCATCAAGATGATCGAGGCGATGCGGCACGGCGTCCTGCCCCGGACCCTGCACATCGACGAGCCGTCGCACCACGTCGACTGGGACGAGGGCCAGGTGCGGCTGCTGACCGAGAACCGCCCCTGGCCGGACGCGAACCGCCCCCGTCGCTCGGCGGTGTCCTCCTTCGGCTACAGCGGCACGAACGCCCACGTCATCCTCGAAGCGCCCCCCGTCCCCCCGGAATTGCCGACCCCCGAACCCACCGGGGCCCTCCTGCCGTGGGTGCTGTCGGCGCGGACCGAGGACGGTGTACGACGCCAGGCCGCGCGGCTGCTCGCTCACCTGGACGACGCTCCGGGGCTGGGGTTGCGGGATGTGGGGCTGACGCTCGCTGCCGGGCGGGCTCTGCTGGATCACCGGGCTGTCGTGCTGGGTGCGGACCGTGAGGCGTTGTCGTCGGCGCTGGCTGCGGTGGCCGCCAGTGAGGACACCTCGGACGCGGTGGTCGGTTCGGTGCGAACAGGCGGTGTGGTGTGGGTGTTCCCGGGTCAGGGCTCGCAGTGGGCGGGGATGGCACGGGAGTTGCTGGAGACCTCTGAGGTGTTCGCTGCGCGGATGGGTGAGTGTGCCACCGTGCTGGATGCGTTGACGGACTGGTCGTTGTTGGAGGTGGTGCGGGGGGACGGGGCTGAGCTGGAGCGGGTGGATGTGGTCCAGCCGGTGTTGTTCGCGGTGATGGTGTCGTTGGCGGCGGTGTGGGAGTCGCTGGGGGTCCGTCCGGCTGCCGTGGTGGGCCACTCCCAGGGGGAGATCGCGGCCGCGTGTGTGGCGGGTGCGCTGTCGTTGGAGGACGCGGCGCGGGTGGTGGCGTTGCGGTCGCGGGCGATCCGCACACTCGCCGGTCGCGGCGGCATGGTCTCGGTCCTCGCGTCGGCCGACCGAGTGGCGGAGTGGCTCACCGACGGGCTTGCGGTGGCGGTGGTCAACGGGCCCGAGCAGGTTGTGGTGTCCGGGGCCCCGGACGAGCTGGACGCCTTCGTGAAGCGCTGCGAACAGGAGAGCGTCCAGGCACGGCGGATCGCCGTGGACTACGCCTCCCACTCACCCCAGGTCGAGGAACTGCACGCCCAACTCCTCGACGTACTCGACGGGATCGCGCCCCGCAGCTCCGACATCCCCCTGGTCTCCACCGTGACCGGCGAGGTCATCGACACCGCCACCATGGACGCCGACTACTGGTTCACCAACCTTCGCCAGCCCGTCCGCTTCGACCGGGCCCTCTCCACCCTCCTGGCGGAAGGCCACCGGACCTTCGTCGAAGTCAGCCCGCACCCCGTCCTCCTCGGCGCGGTCGCGCAAGGTGCCTCGGGAGCCGGGGTCACCGCTCTCACCGCGGTCGGCACCCTGCGCCGGGACGAGGGCGGGCGTGATCAACTCCTGCGTCACGCTGCCGAGTTGTGCACGGCCGGGGTCGCCGTCGACTGGTCGTCGTGGCTCTCCGGCGGCCGGCTCGCCGACCTGCCCACGTACCCCTTCCAGCACCGGCGCTACTGGCAGGCCCCCGTATCCGGCACCGACGTGCGCTCCAACGGTCTCGACCCCGTGCGTCATCCCCTGCTCAGCGCCGCCGTGGACCTCGCGGGTACGGGCGAGGTCGTCCTGACCGGCCGGGTCTCCCGGGCCACGCACCCGTGGCTGGCCGACCACGCCGTGCACGGCACTGTCGTCCTGCCGGGCACCGCCTTCGTCGAGCTCGCCCTGCACGCGGGCGACATGGCGGGCCACCCCGGCGTGCGCGACCTGACCCTGCACGCGCCGCTGTCGCTGCCCGAGCGCGGGGACGTCGATCTCCAGGTGCAGGTGGGCGCCGCCGACGGCACCGGGCGGCCGGTGGAGATCCACTCCCGGCGGCACGGCACAGCGGAGTGGACCCTGCACGCCCGCGGGCTCCTCGTCGAGGGATCCGCGCCGCTGTCGGAGGACGCGGGGAAGCTGCTCGGCGCCGCGTGGCCGCCCGCCGACGCGCGTCCGCTCGACGTGGACGCGCACTACGAGGCCCTGGCCGCCGCCGGGCTGGAGTACGGTCCCGCCTTCCAGGGCCTGTCCGACCTGTGGCGCGCGGACGGCGCCGTGCTCGCCCAGGCGGTCCTGCCGGGGCGGCAGGCCGAGGAGGCGACCGCGTTCGGCGTGCACCCCGCCCTGCTCGACGCCGCGCTCCAGGCGGCCGCCGCCGACCGGGCCGGCGGCCCCGACCGCGCCGACGACGCCGACCGCGCGGACGGCCGGACGCCGCTGCCCTTCTCCTTCGGCGCCGTCACCCTGCACGGCCGCGGCGCGGGCGGCATCCGGGTCCGCGTCACCGCGACCGGGCCCGACACCTACACGGTGGAGGCCGCGGACGCCTCCGGTGCGCCGGTCGTCCGCATCGACGACCTGCTCGTCCGCTCCGTGACGGCCGCCGACCTCGCCGTGCCGGAGAGCGGTGAACGGACGCTGCTGGCCCTGGAGTGGACCGCGGCCGACCTGCCGGACGCCCCGGAGGCACCGGAGCCGACGCTGCTGCGGGTTCCCGTACCCGCCGCGAACGCGGGCAGCGCGCCGGAACGCGTCCGCCGCGTCCTGCACGAGACGCTGGACGGGCTGCGCGAGTGGCTGGCGCAGCCGCGGCCCGCCGGTGCCCGGCTGGCCGTCGTGACCACCCGGGCGGTCCTGACCGGCGCGGAGGAGGACGACGGCGCATCGGTGGACCTCGCCCACGCCGCGGTGTGGGGCCTGGTACGAGCGGCCCGCGCGGAGAACCCGGGCCGTATCGTCCTGATCGACACCGAGGGTGCGGGCGCCCCCGCCGCCGACGTCCTGCCGGCCGCCGCCCGCTCCGGCGCCCCGGAACTGGCCCTGCGGGCGGGCCGTGTCCTCGTCCCGCGGCTGCGGCACCGCTCCCCGCAGCCGTCCCGCACACCCCTCGACGCGCTCGGCAGCGGAACGGTGCTGATCACCGGGGGGACGGGCGGGATCGGCGCCCACGCGGCCCGGCATGCCGCCCGGCTCGGCGTCCGCCATCTGCTGCTGCTGTCCCGGCGCGGGCCCGACGCCGAGGGGGTGCCCGCCCTGCGCGCGGAACTGGCCGCGGCCGGTGCGGAGGTGACGGTCCTGGCCTGCGACGCGGCCGACCGCGACCAGCTGGCGCAGGCGCTGCGGGCGGTCCCCGAGGACCGTCCGCTGACCGCCGTCGTCCACTCCGCCGGAGTGCTGCGGGACGGCATCGTCGACTCCATCGACGCCGACGCCCTGGACGCCGTGCTGCGGCCCAAGGTGGACGCCGCGTGGAATCTGCACGAGCTGACGGCCGGTACGCCGCTGTCCGCCTTCGTCGTCTTCTCCTCCGCCGCCGGGGTCCTCGGCGCCGCCGGGCAGGCCGGTTACGCCGCCGCCAACGCGTTCCTCGACGCGCTGGCGCAGGACCGCCGCCGTACCGGCGCCGCCGGGCTCTCCCTGGCCTGGGGCCTGTGGGCGGAGGCCACCGGGATGACCGGGCACCTCGCCGAGACGGACATCGAGCGGATCAACCGGGGCGGGATCACCGCCCTCGGCACCGAGCAGGGGCTCGCCCTGCTGGACGCCGCGCTCGCCGCGGACCCCGCGGCTGCCGGGGCCGACCAGGCCGTACTGGTGGCCGCGGCCCTCAACCGGCCGGTCCTGCGCGCGACCGACCCCGGCCTGCTGCCCCCGCTGCTGACGGGGCTGTACCCGCCGCGCGTGCGCGCCGCCCGCGGCCCGGCCGTCCGTACCGGGGGACCGGCCGTACCCGCCTCCCGCGAGGAGGTCGTGGCCCGGCTGCGCTACCGGTTCGCGGGCACGATGGGCTTCGGCACGGACGAACTCGACGTCACCGCGCCGCTGGTGGGGCAGGGCCTGGACTCGGTGATGGCGATGCAGATCCGCAGCCTCGTCGAGACCGACTTCGGCCAGACCCTGCCGATCGCGACCATGTTCAACGCGGCCACCGTCGAGACCGTCGCCGACGCCGTGCTCGCCGGGGCCGCCACCGCCGGAGGCAGCCCGGCCCCCGCCGACGGCGCCGAACCGGCCGCCGCCGCCACCGCCGTCGCGGAGATCGCGCACTACCCCGCCACCCGGGACGTCGTACGGCTGCTGCGGACCGAGCGGAGCGACACCCCCGGCGCGACCCACCACGTCGGACTGGCCGTACGCCTCGCGGAGCCGACGACCCGGGACCGGCTGGCCGGGGCGCTCGACCGGCTGGCCGGGCGGCACGCGGCGCTGCGCACCGCCGTCGTCCCGGACGACGACGGCGGGCAGCGGCTGGAGGTGCACCGGGCCGCGGCCGACGACCTGCTGCGGTGGACCGAGTCGGCGGACGCCGTCGATCCGGCCGCGCGGCTGCACGCGCTGATGGAACCGCTGTTCGACCTCACCCGCCCCTCGCTGTGGCGGTTCGAGCTGGTCACCGGCCCGGCGGGCGACCAGGTGCTGGTCTTCGGGGCGCACCACGCGGTCTCCGATCTGGCGTCGCTGATGCTCGTCGCGCACGAACTCGACGCCGAACTCGCCGGTCAGGCACCGCCCGCGGCCGTCACCAACCGGGACGTCGAACTGCTGCTGCGCTCCCAGCCGTCCGCGGCCGACGCGCCGCCCACCGCGGCCGACGCGCGGGCCGACTTCGCGGGCGCCCAGCGGCTCGACCTCGAACTGGCCCGGCCCCGCCCCGCCGAGCGGACCTACCGGTCGGCGACGCACCTGACGCACCTGCCGCCCGAGCTGGCCCGGCGGGTCGCGGACGCAGCCACCCGGCTGAGCGTGACGCCCGCCGCGTTCTGGCTCGGCGCGCTCACCGTGCACCTGGCGAGGCTGCGCGGCCGCGACCGCTTCGTGCTGGCGGTACCGGTGGACACCCGGATGCACGTGGGCGCGCTGGACGCGATCGGCTACTTCGGCCTGCCCATCCCGTTCGCCGCCCGGCTCGCGGCGGACGACACCGGCACCGACGTGCTGCGGCGCACCGACCAGGGGCTCAGCCGCCTGCTGGAACGGGGCATCAGCTTCTTCGACGCGATGCCGGCCATGGTCGCGGAGGGGCTGTACCGCAGGAACGCCCCGCTGGTCGAGGTGTACTTCAACTACATGCCGCCGCAGGCCGGGGCCGCCGGGAAGCTGTCGGTCCTGCCCGCCGGGACCGGCTGGTCCGACCTGGACCTGATGATCACGGTGATGCCGGGCCTGGACACGGTGGTGCTGGAGTACAGCACCGACATCCTCGACGAGGCGGCGTGCGCGGCCCTCGCCGAGGGGGTCCTCGCCGTCGCCGCGGAGATCGCCGCCGACCCCGCCGTCCCCGCCGTCCCGGCCGTCCTCCCCGCCCCCGCGGCCGAGCGGGAGACGGCGGTACGGGAGGAGGCCCCCGCCGCCGAGCCCCCCGGCGTGGTCGCGGTCGCGGCCACCTTCGCCCTCGGCAACCTCCCCGCCCTGGTCGGCGTCGCGCTGGAGGACGCCCTCGGCGGCGCCTTCGAGGTCGCCGAGGCCCCCTACCACCAGGTCCTCGCGAGCCTGCACGACCCGGGCAGCGTCCTGGCCGCGCCGGGCACCGCCGCCGCGCTCGTCCTGCTGCGCCCCGGCGACCTCGTCCGCTTCGCCCCCGGCGACGACGACCTGCCCGCCCAACTGGCCACGGAGTACCCGGCCGCGCTGCGCGCCCTCGCCGAGCGCACCCGCACCCCGGTCGTGGTGGCCTTCCTCCCCGAGCGGGCGCCCGACGAGCGGCTGCGCGGCTGGGAGGAGCAGGTGACGCGCGGGCTCGCCGAGCAGCCCGGGGTGGCCGTGCTGCCGTCCGGGTGCTGGGCCGACGAGTATCCGGACGGCGGCTTCGACGAGATCTTCGACGAGCGCACCGACCAGATGGCCCATCTGCCCTTCCAGGAGGAGTTCCAGGCGGTCGTCGCGCTGCGGCTGGCCGACGTGCTGGAGCAGGCACGCCGCAAGGCGCCGAAGGTCATCGTGGTCGACGGCGACGAGACGCTGTGGAGCGGCGTCGCGGGGGAGGCGGGCCCGGAGAACGTCGATCTGACCGGACCCCGCGCACTGCTCGCGCGGCGGCTGCTCCAGTGGCGCGCCGCCGGAGTGCTGCTCGCACTCGTCTCGAACAACGACGAGGACACCGTGCACGCCGTCCTCGACCGGCCCGACAGCCTCCTGGGCCGCGAGCACTTCGCGGCGATCTCCGCCGCCTGGGAGCCCAAGTGGACCCGGATCACGCGGATCGCCGACCAGCTCAACCTGGGCGTCGACAGCTTCCTCTTCCTGGACGACAACCCGGTGGAGATCGCCGCCGTACGCGCCCAGCTCCCCGGGGTGCTCTGCCTGACCTGCCCGCCCGCCGACCGGCTCGCCGACTTCGTCACCCGGCTGTGGCCGATGGTGCCCCGCGCGGCGACCACCGAGGACGCCGCCCGCGCCGACTTCTACCAGCAGGAGCGGGTACGTGACGCCGCCCGTGCGGAGCTGGGCTTCGCGGAGTTCCTGGAGAACCTGCGGCTGGAGCTGGACATCGAACCGGTGTCCGCCGCGACGGCCGAACGCACCGTCCAGCTCAGCCGCCGCACCAACCAGTTCAACCTCCGGCCGCGCCCGCTGGACGACGCCGGGCTGGAACGGCTGCGGCGGGACGGCGAGGTGTGGACGGCGACCGCCCGCGACCGGTTCGGCGCCTACGGGCAGATCGGCGTCCTCGCCCTGCGCAAGGACGGCGAGGCGCTGGAGGTGACCGCCTGGATGATGAGCTGCCGCGTGCTCGGCCGGGGGGTGGAGGACCGGCTGCTGGCCTGGCTCGCCGACCGGGCCGAGGCGCTGGGCTGCACGGCGGTGCGCCTGGTCGCCGAGCACACACCGCGCAACATCCCGGCCCGGCGCCTGGTCTCCCGCCTGGGCGGCGGCGAGGTCGAGGCGCGGCGGCTGGAGACGGAGATGGCACCGGCACAACTCCGGGAGTTCCGTTCCTGGGGCCTCGGATCGGAATCGGCAGCGGAGGTCGGCAATGCATGAGCCGGACGGCGGCGCGAGCCGCGACAGCAGCGACACCCGGCGGGAGGCGGAGGCGCAGGCCGAGGCGCTGGAGCGGGGCGGCACGCGCCGCACCCAGGCGGCCGATCTGCTGGCCCGCTTCCGCAAGGCCGCGGCGCCGCCCGCACCGCGGCCGTCCCCCGGTGGCGCCCGGCCGCGCGGCGCCGAGCAGCTCGCGGCCTCCATCGCGGCCCTGGCCGCCCGCTTCCTGCCCGGCGACACCGCCGACGTCGACACGGATCTGTTCGACGCCGGGCTGTCGTCCGTGGACGCCGTCGAACTCGTCTCGCTGATGGCGCGCGAGCTGGACGTCACGATGAGCCTGGACGACGTCTTCGCCGACGCCCGGCCCGCGCGCCTGGCCCGCCGGCACGCCCCGGACCGTACGGCGGAGCCGGACGGTCCGGGCGCCGCGGACACCCTGCCCGCCGTACGGACGGGGGCCCTGCCCGCGGGCCCGGACACCTCACCGGGCACGTCGTCGGACGAGGGGGCCGGCAGCGAGGACCTGGAGATGATCCTCGCCGACCTCGCCCTCGCCGACCGGCTGCCGTTCAGCCGCCAGGCCGAGCGGATCGCCCCGCGGCTGATCCTGCTCACCGGCGCCACCGGCTTCCTCGGCAGCCATCTGCTGCTGGACCTGCTGCGGCGGGGCGACGCCGACGTGGTGTGCCTGGTCCGGGCCGAGGACGACGCGGCCGCCGAACGGCGGCTGGGCGAGGCGCTGGTGAGCTTCGGCCAGCCGTGGTCCGGCGAAGTCCGGCGCCGGGTACGGGCGTTCGCCGCGGATCTGCGTCAGCCCAGGCTCGGCCTGTCGCAGGAGCGCTGGGACCGGCTGGCGCACGAGGTCGACTCGGTCGTCAACGTGGCCGCCGCCGTGGACTTCCTGCGCGGCTACCCGTCCCTGCGGCAGACCAATGTCATCGGCCCGCTGCACCTGGCCGAACTGGCGATGGCGGTACGGTCCAAGCCGCTGCACCACATCTCGTCGGTGGCCGTCTTCAACGAGGTCGGCATCGCCACCATGGGCGAGGACGACCCGGTGGCGCACGTCGACCGGCTGTTCGCGGGCTACGACAAGTCCAAATGGGCCGCCGAGGCGGTGCTGCGGCGGGCCCGCGAGCACGGGCTGACCGCCACCTTCATGCGGCCCGGCGCCATCGGCGGCCACACCCGTACCGGGGTGTACAACCCGCGCGACCTGAGCACCGGCCTGATCGGCGCCATCTCACGGTTCCGCACCGTCCCGGCGTTCCGCTTCATGAACCTGGCCCCGGTGGACTGGATCAGCAAGGTCGCCGCCGCGATCGTCTACGACCCGCAGGCGTGGGGCCGCAACTACAACCTGACCGGCCGCGCCGAGACGCTGCCGGAACTCGTCAAGGACATGAAGCTCGCCGGGATGAACGTCCGCCCGACCGGCTGGCGGGAGTGGCGCGAGGACCTGATGCGCCGGCACGAGAAGGAGCCGGTCCCCGAACTCGACTTCCTGGTACGGATCCTGGGCAGCCCCACCGCCGTCAAGCTCTTCGAGGCCCTGATGTTCGGCCCGGCGGCCGGCATGGACCGCACCGAGGAGTTCCTCGCCCGGCACCGGCTGCCGCTGCCCGAACGCTACGGCTCCGAGGCCCAGTTGAAGGCCTTCGAGCGGATGGCCGAGGACGGCGTGGCGCGGCTGCCCAGCCGCGAGGACCCGCCCTACCTGTCCTTCCGGGAGCGCACCCGGGGCCGCGTCGGCCCGGTCGGGCAGGAGCCGGACACCGAGTGCCGGACCGCGTTCACGCTGTCCGTCGCGAGTATGTACCAGGTGGTGCGGCACCGCAGGATCGACGTGCGCGGCGAGGTCGTCTGCGCGCGGCTGCACCCGAAGCCGCTGACCGTGCTGGACGGCGAGATCCTGGTCCGCCCCGACGAGGGCATCCCGCACCGGCACGGCAACGACCACCCGCTGCTGCGCTACCAGCTGACCCTCCAGGACGAGGACGGCGGCCGCTGGTGGCTGGAGGGCTGGAAGACCGCCCGCGCCCGGCACGACTTCTGGAAGCAGACCCGCACGGTCGAGGTCACCCTCGGGCGCGAGGGCGAACCCGCGAGCTTCGCCGGTGTCGTGCAGGTGCCCGGGAAGAGCTACGTGCCCGACCAGATCGACGGCATCCGCGTCGATCCGCGGCTGTCCTCCCAGGAACAGCGGCTGGCCAAGCTCACCTGGCTGTCCTGGTTCTTCCTCCAGGTCGGCATGGGGCTGGCGGAACCGTCGATGCGCGCCGCCGCCGAACTGCTGGACCTGCGGCGGGACGCCATCGACCGGGACCGCGACAAGCACCGGCGCAAGCTGCGCAAGCTGATGATCGAGAAGGAGCAGCTCCGATGACGCTCAGGCCTCTTCAGCACGCCCTGTCCGCCCGGGTCGAGGACATCCCGTTCACCGCCTCCGACGGCACCCGGCTGGGACTGACCCGGGTCGTCGCCGACACCGCCGGTGACACCGCCGACCGCCCCGCGGTGCTCGTCCTGCACGGCCTGACCGCCTCCGCGGACATGTTCGTGCTGCCGGAGACCCGCAACCTGGTGGACGTCCTGCTGGACGCCGGGTACGAGCCCTGGCTGCTGGACTGGCGCGGCAGCTGCCGGCTCCCGTACAACGAGGGCCGCACCCGCTACACCTTCGACGACGTCGCGCTCTACGACATCCCCGAGGCCGTCGCGCTGGTCCGGCAGCACACCGACGACCGCCCGCTGCTGGTCGTCGCGCACTGCATCGGCGCACTGTGCCTGTCGCTGAGCATGGCGGCGGGCCTGGTGCCGGGCCTGGCCGGAGTGGTCGCGCAGGGCGTCTTCCTCACCCCCAAGATGTCCTGGAAGACCCGGGCCCGCCTGCACTTCGGCGGTGAGCTGCTGCGCTCGCGCTTCGCGCACATCCCGACCGACATCCGGAAGGTGGGGCTGCGCTCGAAGTACGCCCTGCTGTTCGCCGAGGTGTCGCTCGGCGCCGAGTGCAAGGACCCCAACTGCCAGATCCTGCACAACGATTCATGGGGCGTCGGCGGCTCGCTCTTCGTGCACGACAACCTCGACCCGCGCACCCACGACCGGCTCGCCGACCTGTACGGCACCGTCCCCATGTGGGTGCTGCCGCACCTGCGCAGCGTGGAGCTGGCGCACACCATGATGCGCCACAACGACAGCGACGACCGCTATGCGGCGCTGCCGAAGAACGCGCTGGACGACGCCGACCGCATCGAGGCGCCGCTGATGCTCGTCTCCGGGGACGACAACCGGTTCTGGTACGACTCCAACAAGGTGTGCCACGAGATCCTCACCACCCGGCACCCCCAACTGGACGTCCGCTACGTGGAGATCCCCGGCTACGGCCACCTCGACACGTTCATCGGCCGCAGTGCCGCGCTCGACGTCTTCGGGCACATCGTGGACTTCCTCGACGAGCACCGCCCGTCCGCCGAGCGCAGCCCGGCGACCCGTCCCGACGCCGCGGTCCGCTGAGTCCGACGCCGAATCCGACGCCGACGCCGCCCGGTGCCACCGGGCGGCGCCGACGGGGCTCGGAGACGCGGGCCCACCGGGCGGGGCCTCAGGGCGCGATGCCGCGCAGGATCAGGTCGACCACCCGGTCCGACAGGCCCGCGTCGAGCGCGGCGCCCTGGCGGAAGGCGCCGCGGGTCATCATCGTCCCGGCGACGAAGTCGACGAGCAGCTCCAGGTCGTCGCCCAGCTCCGGGCGGACCGCCCCGATGGCGATCCCGTGCTCCAGCACGCGGCGCAGCGCCGCCCGGCGCCGGGCGATGACCGTGTCGTGGTACTTCCGCCACAGCACCGGGTTGTTCTGCATCTGCCCGAGCATGTTCCGCAGCATCGCCGAGTCGCGCTTGGCGAGCCCGCGGCGGCGCATCGACTCGACGGCCACGAACAGGTCGTCGCGGAAACTCGCGCCGCGGAAGCCCAGCGGGCCGGTGAGGTCGCTGTCCGCGGGGACGTCGATCTGCGCGAGGACGTCGAGCAGCAGCGCGTCCTTGCCGGACCACCGCCGGTAGACGGTGGCCTTGCCGACGCCCGCCTCCCGCGCGATGCCCTCGACGGAGAGGTCCGCGAAGGTCGCCCCGTCGCCGATGAGCCGCAGTACGGTCTCGACGACCTTGCGGCCCACGGCCGCGTCCCGCGGCCGGCCGCGCGGCGCGGCGGCCACGCCGTCGGGGTGCGGGGCCGCCGCCTGCGCGGGGTGCGGGGCTGAGCTGCGGTGCGGGCCTGGGCCGGTGTGCGGGGCTGAGCCGGTGTGCGGGCCTGGGCCCGCGGGTGGGCCGCTCACCGTTCGGCACCGGCCTTCGCCAGCTCCTCCGTGCCGCCGCCGCCGGCCGGCGCGGGCGCGGCGGGCGGCTTGGGGGGCAGGAAGACCAGGACGACGAGCGCGCCGAACAGCGCGACGAGGCCGGAGGCCACGGCGGTGACGTGCATGGCGTGGATGAAGGCGTCGTGCGCGGGCTGGACGATCCCGGCCCCCTTCGTGCCCATGTGCTCGGCCGCGCCGAGCGTCGCCTCCACGGACTCGGCCGCCGAGTGCCGCTGCGCGGGCGGCAGGTCGCCGAGGTGGCCGTCGATGCCGTGCCGGTAGACGGTGGACATCAGCGAGCCGAGGACGGCGACCCCGAGCGCGCCGCCGACCTGCCGGAAGACGTTGTTGACGGCCGAGCCGGAGCCCGCCTTCTCGCGCGGCAGCGACGACATGATCATGACGGTGGCGGGCGGCATGACGTGCGCCATGGCCGTACCCATGACGAAGAACAGCACCTCCAGCACCCAGATCGGGGTGTCCACGTCCATCAGCAGGAAGCCGATGAAGGCGAGGCCGGTCAGGGCCATGCCGACCGCGCACACCGCGCGGGCGCCGAACCTGTCGACCAGCAGCCGGGCGCGCGGTGCGAAGACCATCTGCGCGGCGGCGAGCGGGAGCAGCAGCAGGCCGGACTGGAGGGCGCTGTAGCCGCGGACGGACTGGTTGTAGAAGACCACGAAGAACGTCACGCCCATGAGGGCGAAGAAGACCAGCCCGATCGCGGTGACGGACGCGGAGAACTGCCGCTTGGTGAAGTACGAGATGTCCAGCGCCGGGTGGTCGATGCGGCGCTCGTAGAGCACGAACGCGACGAGGACCAGCAGGCCGCCGCCGGAGGTCAGCCACACCTCGGGGTCGGTGAAGTCGCCGAGCTGGCCGCCCTTGATGATGCCGTAGATCAGCAGGACCAGACCGGCCATGGACAGGATGACGCCGACCGGGTCCACCCGGCCGGGCCGCGGGTCCTTGGAGTCGGGGACGAGCACGAACATCGCGATCAGGCCCGCGATCACGATCGGCACGTTGACCAGGAAGACCGAGCCCCACCAGAAGTGCTGGAGCAGCAGCCCGCCGGTGATCGGCCCTACCGCGATGGCCAGGCCCACCACACCGGACCATATGCCGATGGCCTTCGGCTGCTCCTCGCGCTCGAAGACGTTCATGATGATGGCGAGGGTGGCGGGCATGATGAAGGCGCCGCCGAAGCCCATCACCCCGCGGTAGGCGATGAGTTCGCCCGCGGACCCGGCGGTCGCGGACAGCGCCGACCCGGCGCCGAAGACGAGCATGCCGAAGAGCAGCACCTTCTTGCGCCCGATGCGGTCGCCCAGCAGCCCCGCGGTGAACAGCAGCCCGGCGAAGACCAGCGTGTAGGAGTTGATGGCCCATTCGAGCTGGCTCTGCTTGGCGCCGAGGCCGGTGGGCTTGGGCTGGGCGATGGTCTTCATCGCCACGTTGAGGATCGAGTTGTCCAGTACCACGACGAGCAGGCTGAACAGCAGAACGGTGAGGATCGCCCAGCGGCGGCGGTGTATCGCCTCGGGCACGGCGGGAGTTGCGTTGGCGGCCATGCCGCCAGGGTAGATCCGCTTTACGATACGGTCCCGTCCCGTATCGCAAAGTCCCGGCAAAACGTCGGCCGTGACGGGCGGTTGGCGGCCGGTGCGGGTATCCTCCGCGCACCCGGCGGCCTCGAACGGCGGGGCGTGCGGGGGAGCGGCGGGGGAAGGCGGTCGGCATGGACACAGCCCCTGTGCCGCCGCGACCGGCGGACCCGCCGCGTATCCCGCCACGGCGGAGGCCCGCCAAGCGCACGCTTCTGCTCGCCGGGGCGGCGGCCGTCGTGCTCGGCGTCGTGCTCGCCCTCACACTCGGCGGAGGTGACGGCGGTGACGGCGGCTCCGCGGACGGCCCCGGGCGCCCCCTCCCGGGCCTGCGCGCCGACGACGTCCGTACCGTCGTCCTCGACGGGGTGTCCGGCACCGTCAGGATCACCGCCGACCCCGGCGCGCGGGCCGTCACCGGCAGCTTCCACCGCCCCGACGGCCACCCGGCGGCCCTGCGCGGCAGCACGTCCCACGACCGCGTCCTCACCCTCAACTGCCCCGACGACGACGGCCGTCCGCAGCCCTGCGCGGGCGACCTGGCCCTGGTGCTGCCCGCGCACACCGGCCTGCGGATCCGGCAGACCTCCGGCGAGGCCGAACTCGACGGACTCGGCGGCGACCTCGACCTCGACGCCTCCTCGATCCGCCTCACCACCCGGGACCTGCGCCCCGCGCACGCCGCCGTCACCGTCGTGTCCGGCAGCGCCGACCTCGGCTTCTCCGCCGCCCCCGCCGGACTCGACGTGCACGCGACCTCCGCGTCCGTCGCCGTCCGCCTGCCGAGGACCGAGGACGGCTACGCCGTCACCACCGCCGCGGCCTCCGCGGACGTCCGGGTCGGCGTTCCCCGGGACCCCGCCGCCGCCCACCGGGTGGCCCTCACCGTGACCTCCGGCTCCCTCTCCGTCGACAACGCCTGACGCGCGGCGGGACGCCGACGCCGTAGACCGCGTCGGGGGCCGACACCGCCGCCCGCGGACGCCCGGCCAGGGCCCCGACGACGTCCCGCCCGGCTTCTCGGCGGGCTTCCGGCGCCACCGCGGCGAAATACCGCGACCGCCGCGACCGCACTGCCATGCTGTGCGCGGCCCGGCCGTTCCGGCGGCGCGACGGCCCGCCCCGGCCCCATGCCGTGGTGCCGGACCGAGAAGGAGAAAGTGGCAGCAGATGCGAGCGATCGGTATCACGCAGTTCGGCGACACCCCGCAGCTCATGAAGCTGCCCGTGCCAGAGCCCGGCGCGGGCGAGGTGCAGATCGCCGTCGAGGCGGCGTCGGTCAACCCGCTGGACTCCGGGATCGCCGCCGGGAATCTCGCGGCCATGGGCGAATACCGCTTCCCGCTCACGCTCGGCGTGGACGGCGCGGGCCGGGTCACCGCGGTCGGTGAGGGCGTCACCGGCTTCCGCGCGGGCGACCGCGTCTTCGGCCAGCTGTGGAACCGCCCGCTCCAGCACGGCACCTTCGCGGAGGTGTGCGTGACGCGGGAGGCCCCGGCGTTCGGCGCGCTCGCCACCGTGCCCGACGGGATGCCGTCCGACGTCGCCGCCGCGCTGCCGACCGCCGGGATGACCGCGGTCGGCGCGGTCGAGTGGCTGGACGTGCCCGCGGGCGGCTCGCTGCTCGTCGTCGGCGCGACGGGCGGGGTCGGCACCTTCGCGGTGCAGGTCGCCGCCTCCCGCGGCCTCCACGTCACCGCGACGGCGTCCGCCGGGGTCGCCGAGCAGACGCGCGCCCTGGGCGCGGACGTCGTCCTCGCCCGCGAACACCTCGGGGAGGAACTCCCCGGCCTCACCGCGGGCGCCTTCGACGCCGTCCTCGACCTGGTCGGCGACCGCGCCCTCACCACCCGCCTCGCGGGCGTCGTCCGCGACGGCGGCGCCCTCCTGTCCATCGCCTTCGGCATCGACGACCAGCTCCTGACGGACGAGCGCATCCGCACGTCCAACTACCGCCTCGACCGCAAACCCGACCGCCTCGCCGCGATCGCCGAACTCGTCACGCGCGGCACGATCCGCCCCGTCATCGGCGCGTCGATCCCCCTCGAACAGACCCCCCACGCCCTCGCGGGCGGCGTGGCCGTGCCGGGCCTGCGCGGAAAGACCGTGCTGCACATCGGCTGAGCAGACTCCGTCAGGGCTCCAACTGCCAGGTGTGCGCGCCCGGGTGGGCGGCGAACTCGCAGCACGGGGTGCCGGCGGAGGGGCAGACGTCGAGGCAGTCCGGCAGCACCAGGACCGCGGTGGGCGCGTGGCCCCGCACCCAGGGCGCCCACAGGGCGCCCGCCGGGTCCGGCAGGTCCAGCACGAGCGCGTGGTGGTCCCCGGAGTCGTGCGCCTCCAGCGTGCACCGCAGCCCCCGCTCGACGTCCGCGGCCCCGCCCGCCGCGAAGCAGAGCGCGGCGTCGAGCAGGTGGGGCGGCAGCCGGGTCCGCTCCCCGCACGCCCGCCGCCGCTCGTCCGGGGCCCGCAGCTCGACCCACACGTCCTTGCCGTCCCCGGTCGGCTCGACCCCCCACGTGTCCGCGACCCCCTCGACCACGAGCAGCCCCGCCCACCCTCCGCCGCCCAGTCCGGCGCCTGCACCGCGGGCAGCTTCTCGCTGCTGTCGCTGACGGTGACCCGCACGCCCCGGCTGCGCCGCTCCAGCGTGAGCACGCACGTCACGCAATCCGTGTGCTTCCCGACGTTCGAGAGCAGCTCGGACGCGCACAGCGCGGCGGCGTCGGCAAGCTCCCCGTACCCCCAGAGCCGCACGTACGCCCCGACGTCATGCCGCACCCCGGCGACGGCCTCTGCTCTGACCTCCACGACCTGCCGGTGGCACTGCCCGGGAAGCGGTTGAGCTGTCGCTGTCATGGCCTCTCCCTGCCGCCCGGCCGCGGGCGTGCGTCGTCAGCGTTCGGACGCTGCGTCATCGGACGCGCATCCTCCGTTACGCCCCAGGCTGGACCCAAGTAGGGTGTTCCCGCAACCTGTTCAGCTTCAAAGTTGCAGGAATCCCAGAAGTGGCGCACCAGTTCGACATTGACGCGGCGTGGAGCTATGAGGTACGAAAAAGTGACGTCCAACACACCTGCAACGGGGGTCAAGTTGCCCAAGCACCTGCGCCCGACTGTCCGGCGCCGCAAGGTCGGCAGCGAGTTCAAACGCCTGCGCGAGGCGGCGGGGGTCACGATGGACCAGGCCGCCGAGCGGATCGGCGGGGACAAGTCGAAGATCTCCCGCCAGGAGAACGGCCGCCAGAGCGTGAGCAAGCTCGAAGCGGAGGCCCTGCTCGAGCTCTACCACGTCGAGGACCAGCGTCTCCGGACAGCCCTGATCACCATGGCTCGCGAGAGCCGCCGCAAGGGCTGGTGGGCGCAGTACGGTGACCTGCTGGCCGACTCCTTGCAGGAGCAGTTGAGCATCGAGTCCGACGCGGAGCGGATACTGATCTTTCAACCTCAACTGATTCCCGGGTTGCTCCAGACCCGCGCCTACGCGTACGAGTCCATCCGCCGGGCCATGCCGAAGACGGCCACTGACGAGGAAGTAGAGCCCTACGTCCAGCTACGGCTGGCGCGCCAGGAAATCCTGCGGGGCGAGAAGGCGCCCAAACTCGTCTGCGTCCTCGACGAAGCCGTGCTGCACCGCCCGATGGGCAGCCCCGAGGCGATGGCGGAACAACTGCGGCGATTGGTGGAGGTCAACGATCCGCCGCACCTGACGATTCAGGTCGTCCCGTTCTCCCACGGCTGGCACGCCGGTGTGGACGGCGCCTTCAGCATCTTCTCGTACCCCGATCCGATGGACCTGGACGTCGTCAGCATCGCGTACCTCGACGGCGCCCTCTACCTGGAGGAGGACGGCCCGGTCGAGCGTCACCAAATGGCCTTTGACCAACTACGCGCCGCCGCCCTATCGTCTCAGCAGTCCATGGCCCTGATTTCCAAGCTCGCGAAGGGCCTGCTTGGCGGCTAGAGACGGGTACGACGATGATGCGGCACGACTTCCCCGCGACCGGATGGCGCAAGTCCTCCTACAGCAGCGACAGCGGGCCGCAGTGCATCGAGTTCCAGCCCGCCCCGCAGGGGCTCGTCGCTGTCCGGGACAGCAAGAACCCCGCCCTCGGAGCTCACACCTTCACCGCCACGGAGTGGCAGCATTTCGTGGAAGCCGTGCGCAACGGCGAGTTCGACCGCTGACGGCGGGCCCGGCGGGTCAGACCGCCGGGAGGGACGGGTCCGGCTGCCAGGGGGTGGGGGCGGTGATCGACCAGCGTTCGTGGTCGCGCCAGGCGCCGTTGATGTAGAGGTAGTCGGGGGACATGCCCTCGAAGCGGAAGCCGAGGCGCTGGACCAGCGCGAGGGACGGCTTGTTCGCGGGCTGGATGTTCGCCTCCAGGCGGTGGAGGCGCAGCTCGGTGAAGGCGTGCTCCAGGACGAGGGCCAGGCCCTCGGTCATGTAGCCGCGGCCCGCGGAGGGGGCGAAGGCCGCGTAGCCGAGGGACGCGCCCTGGTAGCGGCCGCGGATGATCGAGTTGATGTTGACCGTGCCCGCGGCCGCGCCCGTCTCGCGGAGGCGGACGAGGAAGCCGAGGTTGGTGCCGTCGTCGAAGCGGTGCATCCAGGTACGGAAGGCCTCCGCCGTCTTCGGCAGCTGCATGTACGGCCCGTACAGCTCGGCGCTGGCGGCCACGAGTGCGCAGAATTCGTCCTGGTCGGCAAGGGTGAGCGGGGCGAGTTCCACCCGCGGCGGCGTCGTGAGCATGGGCCCACGCTAGGGCATGCCCGCCGGCGCCCTCGGTGCGCATATCGGAGTATGCTCTCCGTATGGCTGGAACCACGCGGATCACGGTCACCCTCCCGACGGAGCAGGTGGAGGAGCTGAAGAAGCTCACCGACAACGTCTCCGGGTATGTCGCCGAGGCGGTCGCCCGGCAGCTTCGGCACCAGCTGCTCGGCGACGACCTCCGCCGCTACCAGGACGAGCAGGGTGAGTTCAGCGCGGAGGAGCTGGCCGAGGCGCACGCCAGGATCTTCGGCTCCGGCGGAGCGGCCGGGTCGGCGAGCGCCGCGTGACCGACCGGTTCGAGACGGTGGTGCTGGACTCCCAGGGCCTGTCCGCGTGGATCGCGCAGGACCGGGGTGTGCTGGCTCTGCTGCACACCTTCCACGGCATGGGCGCGGACCTGGTCGTCGGCGCGAACACCATCGTGGAGGTCTCGCACGCCCGCGTGAACGAGGCGCGGCTGAACTGGGCACTCTCCCGTGTCAGGGTCGCGGCGGTCACGGAGGAAGCGGCGAAGGCCGCGGCCCGGCTGCTCAAGCAGGCCGGGCTGCACGGGCACACGTACGCGATCGACGCGACCGTCGCAGAGGTGGCGCTCCGTCAGCCGGGGCCGGTGGCGATGCTCACCTCCGACGTCGACGACATGACCAGGCTCTGCGGCAGTCGCGTCCGGCTCGTCGCCCTCTGAGCCGTCCCGCCCGGCGGAACGCGGCGACCGGGCATCAGCCGCCCCGGCGCCGCCGCGTCCCGGCCCGTACGCCGCTCAGGCCGCCCCGGTCAGGCGGTTCGCCAGGGTGGTGAGGGTGTACGCGCCGATGCCGAGGACGACTTCCAGGGCGTTGCGCTCGGTGTAGCCGTGGGCGAGGAGGGACTGGAGGGTGGCGTCCGGTACGGCGCCCGCGGTCGTCATCGCGTCGAGGGTGAAGGTGCGGAGTGCTTCGAGGCGGGGGTCGGGGAGGGGGCGGGCCTCGCGGAGGGCGGTGACGACGTCGGGGGAGGCGGGGAGTTTGCGCAGCCTCGCGGTGTGGATGCCGATGCAGACGTGGCACTGGTTGCGGACGGAGACCGTCATCGCGACGGTCTCCTGCGAGAGCGCGTCCAGCGTGCTGGTCTCGAAGCTCGCGGTCAGGGCGAGGAAGCCGTTGAGCAGCTCGGGCGAGTGGGCGAGGCGGGCGGCCGCGTCGGGCAGCCCGCCGAATTCCTTCTTGATCGCCCGCAGCGCGGGCTGCGACTCCGGCGGGGCGCTGTCGAGGGTGTGTGCGGCGAACATGGGAGCCCCCTAAAATGGACAACATGGTTGACGATGAGACGATGGTAAACCAGGTTGTCCATATGGGGAAGCCGGAGACGCGGCCCCGGCCCGGGTACGAGTTGCCGCTGCTGCTCCTCGCGGGCTTCCGCACGCTCATCGACGAGGTCCACGCGGAACTCGCCGCCCAGGGGCATCCGGACCTGCGGCCCGCGCACGCCTTCGCCCTCCAGGCCATCGGACCCGACGGGGCGGGCGCGAGCGACATCGCCCGCACGCTCGGCATCTCCAAGCAGGCCGCGGGCAAGACCGTCGACAAGCTCGTCGCCCTCGGCTACGCCGTGCGCGCGGACGACCCCGCGGACGCGCGCCGCAAGCTCGTCCGCATCAGCCGGTCCGGCTACGACGTCCTCGCCCGCTCCGCTGCGGTCTTCGACCGGCTGCGTACGCAGTGGGCGGCCGCGCTCGGCGAGGACGCGGTGCGGACGATGGAGGACGGTCTGCGCACCGTCGCCGCGCCGGGGGCGTTCCGGTTGGACGCCGCGTCCTGGATCGGGCCCTGAGCCGTTCTTCCGGAGGAGCGCCGCGGCGGCGGCAGCGGAAAAAGGGGAAAACGTCCGGGATTCGTCACAAGCCGCCCCCCGGCGGAACCCGCGGGACGGGCGGGGCCGTCGGTTCACATGCCGATCGCCTAAGGTCGGCACAGCACCCGGCACGGCTATGCACGGCGAGGCGAGGTTCCGAATGACGCAGGCGCAGAGCGGCACGGACGCCACCGCGGGGGACGAGGAGGTGCGGCCCGCGGCGGGGGAGAGCCGGGTGCGGGCTGCGGGGCGGAAGTTCGCGCGCTGGTGGCGTCCCACCGGGATGTGGCGGCGCGGGATCGTCACCGCGGCGGTGTGCGTCCTGCTCACCGGTGTGCTGTTCTTCCACTCCGACATCCCCAACCGGATCGGCAACCTCGGGAGCCTGACCGAGACGTTCCTGCCGTGGCTCGGCCTGGTGCTGCCGGTGCTGCTGGTGGTCGCGGTGCTGCGCCGGTCGGCGACCGCGCTGATCGCGCTCGTGCTGCCGGTGGCCGTGTGGGCGAACCTCTTCGGCGGCCTGCTCATCGACAAGTCGGAGTCCGGCGGCGACCTCACCGTGCTGACGCACAACGTCAACGCCGACAACCCCGACCCGGACGGCACCGCGCGGGACGTGGCCGCGGCCGGGGCGGACGTCGTCGCGCTGGAGGAGCTGCCGGAGAGCCAGGCCAAGCGCTACGCGAGCGACCTCGCGCGGGCCTACCCGTACCACTCGGTGCAGGGCACGGTCGGGCTGTGGAGCAAGTACCCGCTGAGCGGGGTGCGTCCGGTGGACATCCGGATGGGCTGGACGCGGGCGATGCGCGCGGCCGTCGCCACGCCGGACGGGCCGGTCGCGGTGTACGTGGCCCATCTGCCGTCCGTGCGGGTGAAGTTCGACGCCGGGTTCACCGCCGGGCAGCGCGACCGGGCGGCGGACGCGCTCGGCCAGGCCATCATCGCCGAGCCGCTGCACAGCGTGGTGCTGCTCGGCGACCTCAACGGCACGATGAACGACCGCGCCCTCGCCTCCGTGACCTCCCAGATGCGCTCCACCCAGGGCGCGGCGGGCAACGGCATGGGCTTCAGCTGGCCGGCGAGCTGGCCGATGGCACGGATCGACCAGATCATGGTCAAGGGCGCCGAACCGCGCTCGTCCTGGACCCTGCCGAAGACGGGCAGCGACCACCTCCCGATCGCCGCCCGCCTCCAACTGCCCGCGAAAAACGACTAGTCGCCCTCGCGCCAGCGGTCGGTGATGGGCAGCCGGCGGTCCTTGCCGAAGCCCTTCGCGGAGATCTTCGTGCCCGGCGGGTACTGGCGGCGCTTGTACTCGGCGGTGTCCGTGAGCTTCAGGACGCGGGTGACCAGCTCCGGGTCGAAGCCCGCCGCGACGATCGCCGCGTAGCCCTGGTCGCCGTCCACGTACAGCGCCAGGACGCGGTCCAGGACGTCGTAGTCGGGCAGCGAGTCGGTGTCGACCTGACCGGGGCGCAGTTCGGCGCTCGGCGGCTTGCTGATCGAGTTCTCCGGGATCGGCGGTGTCTCGCCCTTCTCGGCGGCGACCGCGTTGCGCCAGCGGGCGAGCCGGAACACGGTCGTCTTGTAGACGTCCTTGATCGGGCCGTACGCGCCGACCGAGTCGCCGTAGAGGGTCGAATACCCCACCGCCAGCTCGCTCTTGTTGCCCGGCGCGAGCACGATGTGGCCCTCCTGGTTGGAGATCGCCATCAGCGTCACCCCGCGCAGCCGGGACTGCAGGTTCTCCTCCGCGAGCCCGGTGAGCCCCAGCGACTCCATGTACGCGTCGAACATCGGCGCGATGGGGACGGTCCGGTAGTTCAGGCCGGTGCGGCGGGCGAGTTCGGCGGCGTCGCCCCGGGAGTGGTCCGAGGAGTACGCCGACGGCATCGACACGCCGTACACGTTCTCCGCGCCGACCGCGTCGCACGCCAGCGCCGCCACGAGCGCCGAGTCGATACCGCCGGACAGGCCGATCAGCACCGAGCGGAAGCCGTTCTTCTGGACGTACGCGCGCAGGCCCGTCACGAGCGCGCCGTAGACCTGGGCGTCGTCGCCGAGCGGCTCGGCGACCGCGCCCGCGAACTGCGGCTCGTACGCCGGGACGGGCTTGTCCGACAGCGTCAGGTGCTGGATCTCCAGCCCGTCGTCGACGACCCCGGACGCAGGGGAGGGCGCGGCGGCCGGCAGCTCCAGGTCGAGGATCACGCACTCCTCGGTGAACTGCGGGGAGCGCGCGACGACCTCGCCTTCCGCGTCCACCACGATCGTGTCGCCGTCGAAGACCAGCTCGTCCTGCGCGCCGACCATCGCGACGTACGCCGTCGTGCAGCCCGCCTCCCGGGCCCGCTTGCGCACCAGCTCCAGCCGGGTGTCGTCCTTGTCGCGCTCGTACGGCGACGCGTTGATCGACAGCAGCAGCCCGGCGCCCGCGGCGCGCGCGGCCGGTACGCGGCCGCCGTCCTGCCACAGGTCCTCGCAGATCGCCAGCGCGACGTCCACACCGTTCACCCGGACCACCGGCATCGTGTCGCCGGGCACGAAGTAGCGGAACTCGTCGAAGACGCCGTAGTTGGGCAGGTGGTGCTTGGCGAAGCGCAGCGCGACCCTGCCGCCGTGCAGGACCGCGGCGCAGTTCTGCGGGGCGCCCGCGGGCTGGCCGTAGCGCGGGCGGGCGTTCTCGCTGCGGCCGAGGTAGCCGACGACGACCGGCAGCCCGCCGAGGCCCTCGGCGTCCAGCCGGGCCGCGAGGTCGGCGAGCGCGGCGCGGCTCGCCTCGACGAAGGACGACCGCAGGGCCAGGTCCTCCACGGGGTAGCCGGTGAGCATCATCTCGGGGAAGGCCACGAGGTGGGCTCCCTGCCCGGCGGCGTGCCGGGACCAGCGCAGCACGGACTCGGCGTTGCCGGCGATGTCGCCGACGGTGGAGTCGATCTGGTTCAGGGCGAGTCGTAGTTGAGGCACGTGGTCATTGTAATCGTCATTTCGACGAAATGCTGTCTGCCGGGTCACACCCGGCGGTCGTTGCGCATGTCGCGCCGGGCAACGGGCAAGGGGCGCGTGGGAGGTGTTCCCACGCGCCCCTGAGGACGAGGTGCCCGGCCGGGCGGAGGCTCAGGTCCGCAGCCAGGCGGCCGTGTCCGCGGGCAGGCGGCCCCCCACGAGCGGCCCGCTGGTCAGCAGAACCTCCGCGTGCGCGGGCAGCTCCGCCGGCTCCTCCGCCAGGTTCAGCACGCACACGAACTCCGGCGACCGCCGGAACGCCAGGACCGACGGGTCGGACTCCAGCCACGCGAACGTACCGTCGCCGAGGCCCGGCTCGGCCCGGCGCAGGCGCAGCGCCTCCCGGTAGAGGGAGAGCATGGAGTCCGGGTCGGCGGACTGCGCCTCGGCGGTGCGGGAGGCCCAGTCCGCGGGCTGCGGGAGCCACGGTTCGGCGGTGGCACCGGCGGGGCTGAAGCCGAAGGGCGGCTCGGAGCCGCTCCACGGCAGCGGCACCCGGCAGCCGTCACGGCCGGGGTTGGTGTCGGCCGAGCGGAGGTACATCGGGTCCTGGAGCTTGTCCAGCGGGATGTCCTCGACCTCGGGCAGGCCCAGCTCCTCGCCCTGGTAGAGGTACACCGAGCCGGGCAGCGCGAGCGTGAGCAGGGCCGCGGCCCGCGCACGGCGGGTGCCGAGCTCCAGGTCGGTGGGGATGCCGAAGGCCTTCGTGGCGAAGTCGAAGCCGGTGTCGGCGCGGCCGTAGCGGGTGACCGTACGCGTCACGTCGTGGTTGCACAGCACCCACGTGGCGGGCGCGGCGACGGGCGCGTGCGCGGCGAGCGTGACGTCGACGGAGGTGCGCAGCCGGTCGACCTCCCACGGGCAGGACAGGAAGTCGAAGTTGAAGGCCGTGTGCATCTCGTCGGGCCGCAGGTAGCGCGCGAAGCGCTCCGCGTCGGGCAGCCACACCTCGCCGACCAGGATGCGCGCACCCGGGTAGGAGTCGGCGATGGCGCGCCAGCCGCGGTACACCCCGTGCAGCTCGTCGCGGTCGATGTACGGGTGCGGGACGCCGGGCTCGTCGGTGAGGTCGGGCAGCCCCGGGTCCTTCATGACCATCGCGGCGGAGTCGATGCGCACGCCGCCGGCGCCGCGGTCGAACCAGAAGCGCAGGATGTCCTCGTGCTCGGCGCGGACCTCGGGGTGGTTCCAGTTGAGGTCGGGCTGCTCGGAGTCGAAGAGGTTGAGGAACCAGTCGCCGGGGGTGCCGTCCGGGTTCGTGGTGCGGGTCCAGGCGGGGCCGCCGAACTGCGAGGGCCAGTTGTTGGGCGGCAGCTCGCCGTTCTCGCCGCGCCCGGGGCGGAACCAGAAGCGCTCGCGCGCGGCCGAGCCGGGGCCCGCGGCCAGCGCCTCGCGGAACCACGGGTGGGCGGCCGAGATGTGGTTGGGCACGATGTCGATGATGGTCCTGATGCCCAGCGCGAGGGCTTCCGAGATGAGCTTCTCGGCCTCCGCGAGGGTCCCGAAGACCGGCTCGACGTCCCGGTAGTCGGCGACGTCGTAACCGCCGTCGGCCATCGGCGAGGGGTACCACGGGCAGAACCACAGAGCGTTGACGCCCAGCTCGGCCAGGTACGGCAGCCGGGACCGCACACCGGCCAGATCACCGGTCCCGTCACCGTTGCTGTCGGCGAAGCTCCGCGGATAGACCTGGTAGATGACCGCGCCGCGCCACCAGTTCTCGTCGGCCTCGGGCTGAGGGGTGTCTGCCACGTCAACGTCCTTTCGGGCAGGTGGGACCCCGCCGCCGGCCCCGGATGGCGGGGATGTGGGCATGAGGGCCGGCGGCGGAGTGCTGTGGGGTGGAGCGTTACGGAAGGCTGGGCAGCGTGTCGGACTGCCGGGCCGGTCAGCCCTTGAGGCTGCCGGCGGTCAGGCCGGACATGATGTTGCGCTGGAAGAGCAGGAAGATCAGCAGGGTCGGCAGCGCCGAGATCGCGAGCGCGGCGATGAGGACGTTCTGCGGGACGCCCTGCGAGAGCGAGTTGATGCCGATGTTGATCGGCTGCTTCGTCGGGTCGGGCTCCACCAGCATCGGCCAGAGGAAGTCCTTCCACACGTTGACCACCGCGAAGATCGACACGACACCCAGGATCGGCCGGGACATCGGCAGCACGATGGACAGCAGGGTGCGCATCGGCCCGGCCCCGTCGATGGCCGCGGCGGCCATGAGGTCGTTGGGGATCGAGTCGAAGAACCGCTTGAGCAGGAAGATGTTGAAGCCGTTGGCCACGGTGGGCAGCCAGATCGCCCACGGGTGGTTGATCAGGTTGACGTGCAGCAGCGGCAGGTCCAGCACCGTCATGTACTGCGGGATGATCAGCACGGCCGACGGGATCATCAGCGTGGCGAGCATGCCGCCGAGCACGATGTTGCCCAGGACCGGGCGGAGCTTGGACAGCGCGTAGGCGGCGGCGACGTCGAAGACGAGCTGGAAGAAGAGCGCGCCGAACGCGTAGTAGAAGGTGTTCCACAGCAGCTTGGCGAGCTTCAGCTGCGTCCACGCGTTCTTGTAGTTCGACGGCTCGGGGTGGTGCGGGAAGAGGGTGGGCGGGTTCTGCACCACCTCGTGCACGGACTTGAAGCCGCTGGTGACCATCCAGTACAGCGGGCCGATGAAGACCACCGTGAAGACGACCAGGACCAGCGTCAGCACGGTCCAGTAGATACGCCTGCCGCGCGGCCGGGCGAGCGTCGCGGACGATATCAGCGTCCGGTTCTGCGGAGTGAACTCTGCCATGACCTGTGATCCGTCCTAGTCGCTGTTCCGGTTGAGCCGCGCGTACACACCGGAGAATCCGATGAGTACCAGGAGCAGGAAGAGGCCGAGGGCCGCTGCGCCGCCGAAATTGTTGTAGCGGTAGCCGTACTGGTAGACCATGTAGACGACCGTCATCGTGGAATTCTCCGGGCCGTTTCCGCCGGCCATCAGGTACACGTTGGTGAATTCCTGCATGGTCGCCACGACCTGCAGCAGCAGCATGAGCGAGAGCACCAGCCGGGTCTGCGGGATGGTCACGTGCCAGATCTTGCTCCACAGGCCGGCGCCGTCCAGGTCGGCGGCCTCGTACAGCTCACCGGGGATGTTCTGGAGCGCCGCCAGGTAGATCAGGGTCGCGCTGCCCATGCTCATCCAGGTGGCCGCGATCACCACCGAGATGAGCGCGGTGTTCGACGAGTCCAGCCATTGCGACGTCGGCAGGTGGAGGAAGCGCAGAATGCGGTTGAAGAGGCCGTATTCCGGGTTGTAGAAGTACTTGAAGAGCAGGGCCCCGGCGACCGGCGGAAGCATCACCGGAAGGTAGATCAGCACCCGCAGGTACGCCCTCGCGTGCCGCAGCTCGTTGAGCAGGATCGCCACGAGGAAGGGCACCGCGAAACCGATGACCAGCGCATAGAGCGTGAACAGTCCGGTGTTCTTCCAGGCCGTCCAGAAATACGGGTCGTGGTAGACCGTCTTGATGTTCTGGAAACCGACCCAGCTGGTCACACCGCGTTTGGTGTGCTGGAAGCTCATGATGAACTCCCGGACCATCGGGTACCAGGAGAACAGCCCGAAGCAGATGATCGCGCCGATCAGGAATCCGTAGGCGCGCAGGTTCTGGCTGACCTTGCGGCCCAGGCCGCCCCGGCCGCCCGCGCTACGGGGACCGGCGGCCCGCCCGGCGTGGCGCCGTGTTGTCTTGTCGGGGACGGTCGTCGTCGCCGCCATGGGAAGCTCCTCGGCTGGAAGCGTGCGTGGTCGAGGGTGGGAGTCGGGGCTCGGTGGCCGGGCTCGGGGCCGCGCCCGCGGGGCCGGTCACCGACCGGCCCCGCGGGGGCTGCGCTGTTACTGGCTCGCGGCCAGCAGCTGGTTCGCCTGCGTCTCGGCGGAGGAGAGCAGCTTGTCGACGTCGGCGTTCTTGTTGCTGAGGACGCCGGACATCACGGTGTCGAGCACGGTGTAGAGCTTCTGCGCGTTCGGCGGCTCACCCTTCACCGGGACCTGCGCGTCCACGTAGGACTTGTAGTTCTGGACCGGCACCGTGGCGTACTGGGTCTTGTCCGCGGTGTCCGTGGCCTTGGACTGGCCGGTGAAGAAGAAGGGCTGCGGCAGGCCGACCGGGATGCCGTCCGCCTTGTTGCGGGCGTAGTTGAACTGGCCCTTCTTCAGGGTCAGGAACTTGAAGTTGATCCAGGCGATGCCCGCCTTGATCTGGTCCGGGGTGTCCGACTTCTTGAAGAAGTAGTCGTTGCCGCCCATCAGCGAGGTCTTGCCGCCGGGGATCGGCGCCATGCCGAGGTCGTCGAAGTTGGCGCCGTACTGCTGGACCATGAGCTGGATGTCGTCGGGAGCCGCGAGGTACATGCCGATCTGGCCGGCGCCCATCGCCTTCTGGCTCTCGCCCCACTCCTTGCCCGCGCTCTGCGGCATGCTGTTGTCGACCCAGCGCATGTCGTGGATCGTCTGCAGGATCTGCTTGGCCTCGGGACCGTTGAAGGTCGCCTTGGAGCCGCTGTCGTCGACGACGGTGTTGCCGGCGCCGTAGAGGGCCGAGGTCAGGTGCCAGCCGCCCTGGTTGCCGGCGCCGTACTCGAAGAAGCCGTGGATGCCCTTGCTGCCCAGCTTGTCCTGGATCTGCTTGGCGTCGGTGCGGATCTCGTCCCAGGTGGTCGGCGGCTTGTTCGGGTCCAGACCGGCCTCGGTGAAGATCTTGCGGTTGTAGATCAGGCCCATCGAGTAGTTCGTGGTGGGCAGGCCGTAGAGGCGGCCGCCGTCCTTGAGGATGTCGAGGACGCCCGGGTCGATGTCCTTGAGGTTCGGCACCGTCTTGTCATTGACGTAGTCGGTGATGTCCGCGGCCTGCCCGGCGTCCAGCACCTGCTGGAGGTCGGTGACGTACGAGTAGAACGCGTCGGTCTCGGACCCGCCCTGCAGCTGCGCGGTGAACTTGTCCGTCTCCTCGCAGGGGAACGCGTCCTTGCTGTTGATCGTCACGTTCGGGTACGTCTTGTGGAACTCGGCGACATCGTCGAGCCACTGCTTGCGCTCGGGCTTCTTCGTGGTCGGCGGCATGCAGTCGACGCTGATCGTCACCTTGGTCTTCGGGTCCAAGGGGGTACCGGCGCTGGCGCTGCTGGTCTTGCTGCCGCCGTCGTCCTTCTTGTCCTTGCTGTCGGAGCACGCGGCGCTCGTCAATCCGATGCCTGCGACCAGCGCGAATGCCACCAGTCTGCGGTAGCGGATTCCACTCATGATCAAACCCTTCCCCTGAACCACTGCGCGTCGTTGGACTGCGATTGGGACCCCTGCGGCGCATGATGCACATGATGTCCGGCGCAGGTGCAGCGCGACCGTCTCGGGTTGGCTCAACGTACTTAACCCGATAGATGTCCGCAAGATGTCGCGCGAATTTCGCAAAGACACGACTTGGTCACGACGCCTGGTGAGCGGGTTACGCTGCGCAGACGACGGAGCGCGCATCAACCGCGCACCGGCCACCGGTGCGCGGAAGTGCGCGCTCAGCCCTGCCAGGACCCCCGAGGGGCCCGCGACTACGCGTTGGTGCGCGCCTCCGGGTGCGGGATACGGGCGGGGTGCGGGGCCGGTCCGGTGGAACCGCGCACCACCAGTTCCGGTTCGAAGAACAGCTCGTCGTGGTCGACCGAGGCGCCGCTGATCTCGCCGGCCAGCAGGTCCACCGCGGCCCGGCCCATCGCCTCGATCGGCTGGCGTACGGTGGTCAGCGGCGGCTCGGTGCAGTTCATGAGCGAGGAGTCGTCGTAGCCGATCACCGACACGTCCTCGGGCACCGACAGCCGGCGCCGCCGGGCGGCCCTTATCGTGCCGAGCGCCAGCAGGTCGGAGGCGCAGATGAAGGCCGTGATGCCGCGCGCCAGCAGCCGGCTCGCCGCGGCCTGGCCGCCCTCCAGCGTGAAGAGCGCGTGCTCCACGGTGACCGACGGGTCCACCCGGCGCGCGGCCGCGAGCTTGCGGCGCGAGGGCACGTGGTCCGGCGGGCCGAGCACCAGCGCGATGCGCTGGTGGCCCAGCGACATCAGGTGGTTCATCGCCTGCTCCACCGCCACCGCGTCGTCGCACGAGACGCGGGGGAAGTCGAGATGGTCGATCGCCGCGTTCATCAGCACGGTGGGCAGGTTGCGTTCGGCCAGGCGCGCGTAGTGGTCGTGCGGCGACTCGGCCTGGGCGTAGAGCCCGCCGAAGAAGACCACCCCGGACACATGCTGCTGGAGCAGCAGTTCCACGTAGTCGGCCTCCGAGACGCCGCCCGCGGTCTGGGTGCAGAGCACCGGGGTGAAGCCCTGCTGTGCCAGCGCGCCGCCGACCACCTCCGCGAATGCGGGGAAGATCGGGTTCTGCAGCTCGGGCATGACCATGCCGACCAGCCGGGCGCGTTCCCCGCGCAGCTGGGTGGGCCGTTCGTAACCGAGCACGTCAAGAGCGGTGAGGACCGCGGCCCGGGTAGCGTCGGAGACGCCGGGCTTCCCGTTCAGCACCCTGCTGACGGTGGCCTCGCTCACTCCGACCTTCTTTGCCACCTCGGCAAGTCGTCGTGTCATGGCGTCGATTCTAGTACAGGTGGCGCAAGTTTCTTGCGGTGATTTTGCGAGATCTCTGCAAGTCATCCAAATTTTGCGAAACCTGGTCGACATATTGCTGTGTCAGATCGGGGTCCCTAGGGTGTCGGACGTCACATGAGCGACTCCCCTCACGAAGGGATCCCCCCACCGCATGGACACCAGACGTCACAGCACCCGCTGGCTCGGCGCCGCCACCGCGGCGGCCCTCGCCGCCGGCGGCCTCGCCTTCGTCACCCTCGCCCCGCAGGCGGGCGCCGCGACCCGCGCCCAGGCGGTGTCGCCGTTCGCGGTCAGCGGCGGTGCCACCGTACCGTTCACCGAGTACGAGGCCGAAGCCGCGGCCACCAACGGATCGCAGCTCGGCCCCGACTACACGCAGTCGACGGTCGCCTCCGAGGCGTCCGGGCGGCGCGCGGTCACCCTCGGCGGCCAGGGCAAGTACGTCGAGTTCACCCTCACCAAGCCCGCCAACGCCGTGGACGTCGCGGTGAACCTGCCACGCGGCGCCTCCGGCAGCGTCTCCGTCTACGTCAACGGCACCAAGATCGCCGGCAAGCTCGCCGTCACCTCGCAGTACTCCTACGTCGACACCGGCTGGATCGCCGGGGCGAAGACGCACCACTACTTCGACGACTCCCGGCTGCTGCTCGGCCAGAACGTCCCGGCCGGCGGCAAGGTCAAGCTCCAGCTGGACGCCGGGGACACCGGCAGCGCGACGATCGACGTGGCCGACTTCGAGCAGGTCGCGGGCGCCGCCACCCAGCCCGCGAACTCCGTGTCGGTCGTCGCCGACGGCGCCGACGCCTCCGGCGGCGGCGACTCCACGCAGGCCTTCCGGCAGGCCATATCCGACGCCAAGGCCCAGGGCAAGGAGGTCTGGATCCCGCCGGGCACCTTCAAGGTCACCTCGCAGATCCCGGCCGACGGCGTCACCCTGCGCGGCGCCGGCAACTGGTACTCGGTCGTGCGCAGTTCGCACTTCATCGACCAGACCTCGGCGAGCGGCAACACCAAGCTCTACGACTTCGCCGTCTTCGGCGACGTCAGCGTCCGCAACGACAACTCGCCCGACAACTTCGTCACCGGCAGCCTCGGCCCCAACTCCGTGGTCTCCGGGATGTGGATCCAGCGCGAGAAGGTCGGCCTGTGGCTGACCGGCAACAACGACAACCTCGTCGTCCAGAACAGCCGCATCATCGGCACCACCGCCGACGGCCTCAACCTCGACGGCAGCGCCCACAACGTCACCGTCAAGAACAACTTCCTGCGCAACCAGGGCGACGACTCGCTCGCGATGTGGTCCCTCGGCTCGCCCGACACCGGCAACACCTTCACCGGCAACACCATCGTGCAGCCCAACCTCGCCAACGGCATCGCGATCTACGGCGGCAGCGACAACACCGCCTCGAACAACGTGATCGCCGACACCAACGCCCTCGGCAGCGGCATCGCCATCTCCAACCAGGCCTTCCTGCAGCCCTTCAACCCGCTGTCGGGCACCGTCACCGTGTCCGGCAACACCCTCATCCGCACCGGCGCCCTCAACCCCAACTGGGGCCACCCGATGGGCGCGCTGCGCGTGGACTCCTACGACTACGCGATCAGCAACAACATCCGGATCAGCGACACCACCTTCGTCGACAGCCCCTACAGCGACTTCGAGTTCGTCTCCGGCGGCGGCCACGGCTACACCGTCAGCGGGGTGACCGTCAGCGGCGCCACCGCGTCCGGCACCGGCACGGTCGTCGTCCAGGCGGAGACCCCCGGTTCGGCGTCCTTCAGCAACGTCACCGCGACCGGCACCGGCTCCACCGGCGTCTACAACTGCTCCTACCCCGCCAACCTGCCCGCCTTCACGATCACCAAGGGCTCCGGCAACAGCGGCTGGGACGGCACCTGGGGCGACTGCGCCAGCTGGCCCCAGCCCGGCAGCGGCCCCGGCACCACCACCGGCGGCAGCACCACCGGCGGCGGTGACGGCGGGACGACGACCCCGCCGTCGAACGGCAACCTCGCGCTGGGCCGCCCGGCGAGCGACACCGGCCACGCCGACGTCTACGGCGCGGGCAACGCGGTCGACGGCAACGCGAACACCTACTGGGAGAGCACCAACAACGCCTTCCCGCAGTCGCTGACCGTCGATCTCGGCGCGGCGCGGCAGGTCGGCCGGCTCGTCCTCAAGCTGCCGCCCGCGGCGGCCTGGGCGAGCCGCACCGAGACGCTGGCCGTGCTCGGCTCCACCGACAACTCCTCCTGGAGCACCCTGAAGTCCGCCACCGGCTACACCTTCGACCCGGTGAGCGGCAACAGTGTGACGGTGACGCTGAGCGGGGCGAGCACCCGCTACCTGCGGCTCACCGTCACCGGCAACACCGGCTGGCCCGCGGGTCAGCTCTCCGAGCTGGAGGCCTACACCTCGTAGGCGCTCAGCGCTGCTTCGCCACCCGGGGCCTGGCAGGCGGGCGCCGGGTGGCGCGAGCGGTGCCGGCGGCGGGGGAGCCGCCGTCGCGCAGGTGCAGGGCGCGCAGCGCGATCTCGGTGGCGAAGCGTTCGTCGGGACGCGTGAGCTGGTCGCCGAAGGCCCGCTCCAGGATGCGCATGCGGTAGCGCACCGTCTGCGGGTGGACGTCGAGCTGCTCGGCGATCTGCGCGGCCGTCCCCCGGGTGGTCAGCCAGATCCGCAGGGTGTCGACCAGCCGCGCCTGCTGGGTGGGCGTCAGCGCGGCGAGCGGGGCGAGGAAGCGGGCGGCCATCTGCTCGGCCAGCGCCGGATCGCCCAGTAACCACAGCGACAGCAGGTGGTCCTCGCAGCGCAGCAGCGGGCCGCCGGACACCGCTCCCGTCCCGGCCAGCGACAGCGTCTGCCGCGCCCAGCGCAGCGAGTCGGCTGCCTCGCCGAGCCCGGTGGTCAGCCCGACCGCGGCCCGGCAGCCGCCCAGCGCGTCGTCCAGGCACGCCCGGCGGGCCTCGGTCAGCGGCCCCGGCACGAGCAGGTGCGGTTCGGGGTCGGCGAAGTCCTGGAGCATGTCCGGGTCCAGCGCCTGGCGGCGCGGGTGGGTGCCGGGGGCGACCGCCACCATCGTGACCTCGTCCGGCAGCCTCCACCCGCAGTGCTCGGCGAGTTCGGCGAGCGCGCTGCGGGCCACCGCGGTGCCGCCGAGGATGCGCCGCAATAACCGGCGGCGCCGGTTGTCCGGCTCCTCGCCCAGCTCCGCGAGCGCCTGGACGTAGCCTTCGCGGGAGAGTTCGGCCAGGTCGCCCATGTAGGCGAAGAGCGCGTCGGCGAAGGTCAGCATGAAGGCCGCCGACAGGTTGTAGCGGCGGCTGACGGCACGCACCCGGCGCAGCGCGACCTGGCATCCGATGCGGTAGGCGGCCTGGAGGTTGTCCAGGCTGCGCCCCTCGTACGCCTCGTAGCGCCCGAAGCGCCGGCACAGGTCGTCGCGCTGCGCGGTGGTGGCGGTGGGGGCGGCCACCCGGTCCACGAAGCTGGCGATGCTCTGCTCGATGCCGAACCGGATCACCTTGCTGTTGGGGCCTTCCAGAAGGTGCCCGTATTCGGGGATCGCGGCGACGATTTCAGCAGCCATCTCTTTCAATAGACCCGGGAGTTCCGGGCGCATGATGGCGGCGAACTCCCGGGGTATGGGACCCGTGATCTCCCCCTGATCCGGGACCTGCCGCATGACGGACATGAGCCTCCCCCTCCGTACCGCCTCATCGCGTCGGTGGCCTCGCTGCAACATAGACCAAATGTTCACGCTGCGCAGCCCCGCGGATGCGGAAACGTTGTCGGCCGTACCGGAACAGGGCTGTGGCCGGGGCGGGCGGGGGTGCGGCGGGGGTGGGCCGGGCGGGCGGGGAAATACTCACTTCCCGACAAAAACGGCGGGGGTGATGTTGCCCCGGTGACAGAAAATTACCCGACGGTAAGGTTCCGGAAGGAATCTTGGACCGGATTGTTGCGCCCTTCGGTTACCCGTACGTAACGTCCAGCCCTGCAAGGGCACCCGAGGGAATCGGTGCTCCACGTTCCAGGTAGCAGTCGCAGCCGAATTCCGCCCCCGACGTGCGGTGATGACGCACATGAGGCACGCGGTTCCGGTTAATCAGGTACGTCGAACTCCCCGGTTTCACGAAAGGATTCAGCCATGCGTAAGTTCACCAAGGCGTTCACGGGTACGGCGGCGACGGGTGCCGCCATCATCGCCGCGATCGGCCTGGCGGCCGGCCCGGCCTCCGCCGTCACGCCCACCCAGGTGACGATCAGCGGGAGCGGCACCAACGGCGCCTTCACGGCCACCGCGTCGAAGCCGACGCTGAAGGACAACAAGACCGGCGTGACGCTCAACTGCAGCTCCGCCGCGGCCGCCGGCACCGCCACCAACGGCACCCACGCCGGCACCCAGGCGGCCACGCTGACGTCCCTGACGTGGACGTCGTGCAACATCAGCGGCATCGGCTTCGGGGTGACGGCCAACGCCACCCCGTGGTCCCTGAACGCGACCGACGTCACCAACGCGTCGGGCGTGACCGCCGGCAACATCACCGGTGTCAACGCGACCCTGTCCGGCGCGTGCAACGCCACCGTGACCGGCACGGTCACCGGCACCTACACCAACGGCACGCACACGCTGGCGATCAACGCGGGCACCCTGACGGTCTCCGGCGTCAGCGGCCTGTGCCTCGGGCTGATCAACAACGGCGACTCGGTCACCTACACGGCCAACTACGTCACCACGCCGGCCCTCCAGGTCACCGCGAGCTGACGGCAGCGCGACCCGCGCCGTCCGCACCAGCACCGTCTGCACCGAGCCCCGGCGGGCACCCTGCCGCCGGGGCTCGCTGTCCCTCCGGGGCGTCCGGTACTCGTCCGGTGACAAGTTCGGGATTCCGCTTTGTCACCGGTTGACAAGAAAGCGGCCCGCGCGGGATCCCGTCGAATTCGGCCTCGTCGATCACTTGTACGGCCTTATTACCCGCCCGTAATGTCCGTGCGTCGCCGACGCGCCAGCCAGAGGAGTCCGTTGATGCGAGGTGCCGTGAACCCGCGCAGGGTGGTGCTGACGGCTGCCACCGCGTCGGTCGCCGTACTCGCCGGGATGCTGCCCGGCACCCCCTCCGCTGCCTCCGGCCCCGACACCGCCGTCGAGATCGCCTACACCTGCGCGTTCGGCACCGGGAGCGGGACGGACGGCGGCGCGACCGTGACGCAGGACGCCACCGTCACCGTCCAGCAGACCTACCCGGCGAGCGCCGTGGCCGGAAAGAGCTTCCGGCCCGGCGCGCTGACCGTCGAGGTGGCGCTCGACAAGAAGGCCGCCGACGCGGTGCTGCCCGCCGGCGCCACGTCGGCCACCGCCACCGCCTCGCTCACCGCCCGCGTCACGCAGGGGCCGTCGGGCGCGGACGCCCCCTGGCCGGGGCTGCGCGCCGCGGCCGCGCCCGCGACCGACGGGCTGGACCTGACCTTCACCGGCGACGCGACCGCGGTCACGGCCACCGCGCCGGGGACCGTACGCTTCGACGCCGGACGGCTGGACCTGGCGATCGCCGCCCTGGCCGACCCCACCGCACCGCCCTCCGGCTCCGCGACCGACTCCCCGCCGCAGGACTCCGGCTCCGGGACCACCGCGGAATCGGCCGGATCCGCCGCGGCCGACGCCGACGCCACCGTCACCCCGGCCGCGGGCACGACCACCGGCGGCGTCACCGCGGCCTGCACCCCGAAGGACGGCCAGGCCACCCTGCTCGGCGAGGTCGCGGTGTCCGGGGCGGCGGGCCCCGGGCAGTCCGCCACCGGCACTCCGACCGGCACCGGCCCGGCGGCGCCGGACCCGTCCTCGGGAACGGCCGCCTCCGCGGGCGCGGGCGAGAGCCCCGCGGCCACGAGCCACAAGGGCACCCTGGAAGTGGCCGCGCCCCCGCACTCCGGCATCTCGGACTGCCCGCCGCCACCGGCCGGCGAACCGGACCAGGCGATCCTGGACGCCGTGCCCCGCCCGGAGGGCGCCAACCCCATCGTGCTCCCACCGGACCAGCGGCAGGCCGAGTGCACCTTCCTGACCGGGCTGTCCAACGTCGGCAAGCTCAAGGGCGCGGCGACCGTCAACGACCTCGACGACCACCCGGCGATGACCAACGTCACCCAGGTGGGCACCTGGTTCGGCTTCCAGCCGGACGGCTCGATCTACCTGGAGCTGGACAGCATCGTCACGCTGGACCTGCCGCCGGCCAAGTCGACCTTCCTGACCTTCGGGTTCATGCCCACCACCGCCATGATGACGATGACCCAGCTCGCCCCGCTGACGCTGATCATCGCCGGCAGCAGCGGCGACGACTACATCACCTACACCGACGTCTACGGCAAGCTGGACCTGCGGCTGAGCGACATCAAGGTCAACGGCACGCCCCTGGACGTCGGTGCGAACTGCCACACCGTCAGGCCCCTGGACCTCCATCTGGTCGGCACCGACTACACGTACAAGGGCCACGACGGTGTCACCCGGCCCTCGGACTACAACGAGATCGTCGGCGGCCCGCTGCACCAGGACCAGCTCACCATCCCGCCGTTCACCGGCTGCACCGCGCACGGGGACGACGTGGACGCGCTGCTCACCGCGTCGATCTCCGGCCCGGACAACTCGCTCAACTTCATGCAGGGGCCGCTGTGCATCCCCAGCGCCCTCCTGAACTGCGAGCCCGAGATCCAGTACCCGACACCGCCGCACCGCTGAGCGGCCCCGACATGTCAACCGAACGCAACGTCCTGCCGCTGAGCCATTGGAGGAGAGCGGTGCCATGGGAATCGAAGTGACCGTCGAGGGCCTCACCAAGTCCTTCGGCAAGCAGAACGTCTGGCAGGACGTGACGCTCACACTGCCGCCCGGCGAGGTCAGCGTCATGCTGGGCCCGTCGGGCACCGGCAAGACCGTCTTCCTGAAGTCCGTCATCGGACTGCTCAAACCGGAGCGCGGCCGCGTCCTCGTCAACGGCGTGGACATGGTCAACGGACCCGAGCGGGAGATCTACGCCACCCGCAGGCTCTTCGGCCTGATGTTCCAGGACGGCGCCCTCTTCGGCTCCATGAACCTCTTCGACAACATCGCCTTCCCGCTGCGCGAGCACACCCGCAAGAAGGAGTCGGAGATCCGCCGCATCGTCATGGAGCGGATGGACATGGTCGGCCTGGTCGGCTCCGAGGGCAAACTCCCCGGCGAGATCTCCGGCGGCATGCGCAAACGCGCCGGGCTCGCCCGCGCGCTCGTCCTGGACCCGCAGATCATCCTGTGCGACGAGCCGGACTCCGGCCTGGACCCGGTGCGCACCTCCTACATCTCGCAGCTGCTCATCGACCTCAACGCGCAGATCGACGCGACGATGCTCATCGTCACCCACAACCTCGACATCGCCGCGACCGTGCCGGACAACATGGGCATGCTCTTCCGCCGCGAACTCGTCGCGTTCGGGCCGCGCGAACTGCTGCTGACCAGCGACATGCCGGTCGTACGGCAGTTCCTCAGCGGCCGCCGCGAGGGCCCGATCGGCATGGCGGAGGAGAAGGACGAGGCGACACTCGCGCTGGAGCAGGGGTCGGGCGCGGCCGCCCTGCCGCCCGCGCCCGGTGCGCTCGCCCCGCAACTGGAGCCGAGCCCCGGACTGCCGCCGCGGCAGGCGGTGCAGCGGCGCCGGGCGCGGCTGCTCGCGATGTGGGACCAGCTGCCGGCCGCGGCCCGCGCCGCCGTGCAGTCGGGGCTGGCACCGGTGCAGGGGGAGCCGGCATGAGCGCACCCGTGCGGCTGCGCGAGCCGGCCGAACGCCGGTCCTTCCCCGGTACGGGCGCGCTGCGGCAGACCGGCCAGCTGATGACGCTGGCCGCCACCACGGTCCGGGACACCTTCCGGCGGCCCTTCCAGGTCCGTGAGCTGATCGAGCAGTTCTGGTTCGTGGCGAGCGTGACGATCCTGCCCGCCGCGCTGGTGTCGATCCCGTTCGGCGCGGTCATCGCGCTCCAGGTGGGCTCGCTCACCCAGCAGCTCGGCGCCCAGTCCTTCACCGGCGGCGCGAGCGTGCTCGCGGTGATCCAGCAGGCCAGCCCGATCATCGTGGCGCTGCTGATCGCGGGCGCGGGCGGCAGCGCGATCTGCGCCGACCTCGGCTCGCGCAAGATCCGCGAGGAACTCGACGCCATGGAGGTCATGGGCGTCTCACCGGTGCAGCGGCTGATCGTGCCGCGGGTGCTCGCCACGATGCTCGTCGCGGTGCTGCTCAACGGCCTGGTGTCGGTGGTCGGCACGGCCGGCGGCTACTTCTTCAACGTCATCGTCCAGCACGGCACCCCGGGCGCCTACCTGTCGAGCTTCTCCTCGCTCGCCCAGCTGCCCGACCTCTACATCAGCGAGATCAAGGCGCTGGTCTTCGGCTTCATCGCCGGCATCGTCGCCGCCTACCGGGGCCTGCACCCGCGCGGCGGGCCCAAGGGCGTCGGCGACGCGGTCAACCAGTCCGTGGTCATCACCTTCCTGCTGCTGTTCGTCGTCAACGTCGTGCTGACCGCGATCTACCTGCAGCTCGTCCCGCAGAAGGGGGCCTGACCCATGGCACTCCTGGACCGCCCGCTGCGCTGGCTGGACGAGACCGGTGACCACTTCATCTTCCACGTCCGCGCGGTGCTGTGGATCCCGCGCACCCTGCGCCGCTACCTCAAGGAGGTGCAGCGCCTGCTCGCCGAGGTCGCGTTCGGCAGCGGCGGGCTCGGCGTCATCGGCGGCACCGTCGGCGTGATGATCGGCATGACCCTCGCCACCGGCACCGTCGTCGGCCTCCAGGGCTACGCGGCGATGAACCAGCTCGGCACCGCCGCCTTCACCGGCTTCATCTCCGCCTACTTCAACACCCGCGAGATCGCGCCGCTCGTCGCCGGCCTCGCGCTGTCCGCGACCGTCGGGGCCGGCTTCACCGCCCAGCTCGGCGCGATGCGGATCAACGAGGAGGTCGACGCCCTGGAGGGCATGGGCATCCGCTCCATGCCGTACCTGGTCAGCACCCGCATCATCGCCGGGGTCGTCGCGATCGTGCCGCTGTACGGCGTCGGGCTGCTCAGCTCCTACGCGGCCTCGCGCGCGGTGACCGTCTTCTTCAACGGCCAGTCACCGGGCACCTACGACCACTACTTCGGCATCTTCCTGTCGCCCACCGACGTGCTGCTGTCCACCCTGAAGGTGCTGATCTTCAGCGTCATCGTGATCCTCGCGCACTGCTACTACGGCTACACCGCCAAGGGCGGGCCCGCCGGGGTCGGCATCGCGGTCGGCCGGTCGGTGCGCAACGCCATCGTGATCATCGCGGTGACCGACTTCTTCCTGTCGCTGGCGCTGTGGGGCGCCACCACCACCGTGCGGGTGGCCGGATGACCACCACCGAGACCCGTACCCCCGCCCCCCCGCCGCCCCCCGCGCGCCGCCGCCGGGGCGACCCCGGCAAGGCCGGGCGGCGCACCGCCGGGATCGTCTTCCTGCTCGTGCCCGCGCTGCTGGCGTGGCTCGCGGTCGCCGTCTACGACAAGGACTTCAGCGACGACGCGACCGTCACCGTCATGACCGGCAGCGTCGGCAACGAGATGCACCCCGGCGCCGACGTCAAGGTCCGCGGGGTCGTCGTCGGCCGGGTCAGCTCCATCCACGCCGACGGCCAGGGCGCCCGGCTGACGCTCGCCATCGACCGCGACCAGCTGCGCCGCATCCCCGCGGGCGTCACCGCGCAGATGCTGCCCACCACGCTGTTCGGCGCCCGCTACGTCGCGCTCGTGCCGCCCGAGGGCGCCCGGTCCGGCGGGCCGTCGCTCCGGGCGAGCAGCACCATCGAGCAGGACCGCTCGAAGGACGCGATCGAGCTGCAGCAGGTGCTCGACAACGTCCTGCCGCTGCTCACCGCCGTCCAGCCGCAGAAGCTCGCCGCGACCCTCAACGCCGTGGCGACCGCCCTCGACGGCCGCGGCGCCCAGCTCGGCACCACCCTCGTCCAGCTCGACGGCTACCTGCGCAAGCTCAACCCCGAACTGCCCGCGCTCACCGACGACATCAAGCAGCTCGTGACCGTCAGCCATGTCTACGACGACGCGGCGCCGGACCTCGTACAGGCCCTCACCGACTTCACGCGCACCTCCAGCACGATCGCCGCCGAGCGCGCCAACCTCGACACCCTGTACGGCACCGCCACCGGCACCGCCCAGGACGTCACCACCTACCTCCAGCAGAACAGCCCCAACATCATCCGGCTCAGCGCCGACAGCCGCGGCACCCTGGGCCTGCTGGCGAAGTACTCGCCGTCCTTCCCGTGCACCTTCCGCACCCTCGCCGACTTCGTGCCCGTCATGGACAAGGCGCTCGGCAAGGGCACCGGGCAGCCCGGCCTGCACGTGAACCTCACCACCGTGGCCTCCCGCGGCAAGTACCTGCCCGGCAAGGACACCCCGGTCTACGGCAAGAGCGGCGGCCCGAAGTGCTACGCCGTCCCCTACACCGGCGGCAAGGGCACCACCCCGCTGGCCAACTCCCCGCAGGAGAACGAGCTGATCAACGAACTCCTCGCGCCGGGCACGCAGACCGCCCCGAGCGCGCTGCCGGACTGGAGCAGCCTGCTGACCGGGCCGGTCTTCCGCGGAGCGGAGGTGACCGTCCGGTGAAGCGCCGCAGCCTGACCGGGCCGATCGTCAAGTCGATCATCTTCATCCTGGTCACCTCGCTGGCCACCGCCGTCCTCGCGATCAGCATCGCGGGCGGGGGCGTCGGCGACACCTACGGCTACAACGCCCTGTTCACCGACACCACCGGGCTGATGTCCGGCGACAGCGTACGGATCGCGGGCGTCAAGGTCGGCACCGTCGACTCGGTGTCGGTCTACCGGCACAACCTGGCCAAGGTGCACTTCTCGGTGCAGCGCGAGCGGACGCTGCCGAAGTCCGCGACGCTGACGATCAAGTACCTCAACCTCGTCGGCCAGCGCTACATCGACCTCGCCCAGGGCACCGGCCCCGTCGGCGAGACGCTGGAGCCGGGCCAGACCGTGCAACTGGACCACACCACCCCGGCACTCGACCTCACCCAGCTCTTCGCCGGCTTCCAGCCGCTGTTCGAGGGCCTGTCGCCGCCCGAGGTCAACCAGCTGTCCGGCGAGATCATCCAGGTCCTCCAGGGCGAGGGCGGCACCGTCGACTCGCTCATCGGCTCCATCGGCTCGCTGACGACCACGCTGGCGGCCAAGGACCAGGTGATCGGCCAGGTCATCGACAACCTCAACACCGTGCTGAGCACCGTCAACACCCGTGAGGCCAACTTCAACGACCTCGTCGACACCCTCCAGCAGCTCGTCACCGGCTTCTCCGGCGACCGCGAGCCCATCGGGCAGTCCATCACCGCGATCTCGCAGCTCACCAACAGCACCGCCGGACTGCTCACACAGGGGCGCGCACCGCTCAAGGAGTCCATCGACCAGCTCGGCCGGCTGTCGTCCAACCTCGGCGACGCCACCCCGCAGATCCAGTCCTTCCTCACCAACGCCCCGAAGAAGTTCCAGGCCCTCGGCCGCGCCGCCTCCTACGGCTCCTGGCTCAACCTCTACCTGTGCCAGGCGACCGTGAACGGCGTGACCACCACCGACGGCAGCACCCCGCCGACCGGGATAGCGATCAGCGAAGCGAGGTGCCGGTGATGAGGCGTCCGGGACTCAGGTTCGGACGGGCCCGCGCCGACCGCGGCAGGCCGCTCTTCAAGCCGCTGCGCGACCGCAACCCGGTCGCCGTCGGGGCCGTCGGGCTGCTCGTGCTCGCCCTCGTCGGGCTGCTGGCCTACAACGCCGACGCGCTGCCCTACATCGGCGGCGGCACCAGCTACTCCGCCGACTTCACCGAGGCCGCCGGGCTGCGGCCGGGCAACGAGGTACGCGTCGCGGGCGTCAAGGTCGGCAAGGTGACGGGGGTGTCGCTGGACGGCGCCAAGGTCAAGGTCACCTTCAAGGTCCGGCACACCTGGATCGGTGACGCCAGCACCGCGGCGATCGGCATCAAGACGCTGCTCGGCGAGAAGTACCTCGCCGTCGACCCGCTCGGCAGCCGCGAGCAGGACCCGCACCAGCGCATCCCCAAGAGCCGCACCACCTCCCCGTACGACGTCACGCAGGCCTTCGACGGGCTCGGCAAGACGCTCGGGGCCATCGACACCCAGCAGCTCGCGACCAGCTTCCAGACGATCTCCGACACCTTCAAGGACACCCCCGGCTCGGTGCACAGCGCCGCCACCGGGCTGTCCGCGCTGTCGCAGACCATCTCCAGCCGCGACGCCCAGCTCGCCCAGCTGCTCACCGGCAGCAAGCAGCTCACCCAGACGCTGTCCGACCAGAACGGGCACTTCCAGACCCTCATCTCGGACGGCGACCTGCTGCTCGGCGAGATCGAGAAGCGGCGCAGCGCCATCCACAGCCTGCTCACCGGCACCCAGGACCTGAGCACCCAGCTCAGCGGCCTGGTCGCCGACAACGACAAGCAGCTCGGCCCCACCCTCGACGCGCTCGACCGGGTCACGACCGTGCTGCTCACCAACCAGACCAGCCTCGACCAGGCGCTCGCGCTGGCCGGGCCCTACTACCGGGTCATCGGCAACACGATCGGCAACGGGCACTGGTTCGACAACTACCTGTGCGGGCTGCTGCCCGACAGCTACCTGCCGGCAGGCACGCCGCCGCCCACCGACGGCTGCATCCCGCCCAAGGCGACGGGAGGAGCGAAATGAGGATCCCGCGCCCGCGGCTGACCCTCCCCGAGGTGCGGCGGCCACGGCTGCCCCGGCGGGTGATCGTGACCGTGGTCGTCCTCGCGATCGTCGCCGCCGGGGCCGTGACGGCGGGCTTCGTCGCCTTCGGCGGGCCCGACGGCAAGCATGTGACGGCCTACTTCGACCGCACGGTGGGCGTCTACAAGGGCTCCGACCTGCGCATCCTCGGGGTGAAGGTCGGCACCGTCGAAGCCGTGCGGCCCAAGGGCAAGCAGGTCGAGGTGAGCCTGCGGCTCGACCACGGCGTCAAGGTGCCCGCGGACGCCGGGGCCGTCATCGTCGCCCCCAGCGTCGTCGCCGACCGCTACGTCCAGCTCACCCCCGCGTACACCGGCGGCCCGCAGCTCGCCGACCACGCCGTCATCACCGCCGCGCACACCGCGACGCCCGTCGAGATCGACCAGCTCTACACCAGCGTCACCCAGCTCAGCGACGCCCTCGGCCCCAACGGCGCCAACACCACCGGGGCGCTGTCCGAGCTGCTCACCGTCGGCGCCGACAACCTCGACGGCAACGGCAAGGCGATCGGCGACAGCATCACCCAGCTCGGCCAGGCCTCCAAGACGCTCGACGCGCACAGCGGCGACCTGTTCTCGACCCTGGCCTACCTTCAGTCCTTCACCACGATGCTGAAGAACAACGACGGCAAGGTGAAGGCCGCCGCCGACCAGCTCTCCACCGTCACCGGCTTCCTGGCCGCCGACAAGGAGGACCTCGGCGCCGCGCTCTCCACGCTGGCCACCGCCCTCGGACAGGTCAAGAGCTTCATCGACACCAACCGCGGACGCCTCAAGACCAGCATCGACCAGCTCCAGCCGATCACCCAGACCCTGGTCGACCAGCGGGCCTCGCTCGCCGAACTCCTCGACACCGCACCGCTGGCCGCCGACAACCTGCTGGGCGCCTACAACCCGGGCACCCGCACCATCGACGGCCGCACGGACATCAACGAACTGAGCCTGGGCGGCGGCACGCACCCCGCGTCGTCCACCTCCGCGGCCCGCACGAAGTCGCCCGCCACGGACCTCCCGCTGCCCTTCCCCGTCACCGGCACGACCACGACCGAGGGGGCCGCGCGATGAGCCGACGCCGTACGACGCGCGGCGCCGCGGCCGCGGCGCTGCTCGGGCTGGCCCTCACCGGCTGCTCGGTCGGCGGGGTGCAGAGCCTGCCGCTGCCCGGCGGCGCGAACCTCGGCAGCAACCCCTACACCGTCAGGGCGCAGTTCGCGGACGTCCTCGACCTGGTGCCGCAGGCGTCGGTCCGCGTCAACGACGTCGCCGTGGGCCGCGTCACCTCCGTCAAAGTGGCCTCCGACGGCTGGTCCGCGCTGGTCACCATGAAGGTCAACGGCAAGGTGCAGCTCCCCGCCAACGCCTACGCGCACCTGGAGCAGTCCAGCCTGCTCGGCGAGAAGTACATCCAGCTCTCCGCGCCGCCCAAGAACGAGGCCGCCACCGGCACCCTGCGCGGCGGCCCGGTCATCCCGGTGTCGCACACCAACCGCAACCCGGAGATCGAAGAGGTCTTCGGCGCCCTGTCGATGGTCCTCAACGGCGGCGGGGTGCAGCAGCTCAAGACCATCAACACCGAGCTGAGCAAGGCACTCACCGGCAACGAGCCCCAGGTGCGCGACATGCTCACCCAGGTCGACACGCTGGTGAGCGACCTCGACGCGCACAAGGCCGACATCACCTCCGCCCTCGACGGGGTCAACCAGCTCTCCGCCACCCTCGCCGCCCGCGACACCAAGATCGGCACCGTGCTGGACGGCCTCAGCCCCGGCCTGAAGGTGCTGGACGAGCAGCGCGGCTCCCTCGTGACGATGCTCCAGGCCCTCGACACCCTCTCCGGCGTCGCCGTGGACACCGTCAACCGCAGCAAGGACGACATGGTCGCCGACTTCAAGGCCCTCGCCCCCACCCTGCAACGGCTCGCCGACTCCGGTCAGGACCTGCCCGACTCGCTGCAGGTGATGCTCACGTACCCGTTCACCGACGAGGTGCTCAGCGGCGTCAAGGGCGACTACCTCAACGTCTACCTCGACCTCACCGCGGCCCCCGGCACCTCGCTGACCTCGCTCCTGGAGGAGAAGGACAACTCCTACCCCCCGACGTACCCGCCGACGCCCGAGGCCGCGAAGAAGGGCAAGGCCGGCAAGGTCCAGCCGCTGCTGCCGCTGCCGCTGCCCTCGGTCACCACCACGACGAGGGGGCGCTGATGCTCACCAAGGCCACCGTCACCAAGAACATCGCCTTCCTGGTCGTCGCCGTGCTCGTGCTCGGCTACCTCGGCGTCAACTACGCCGACCTCGGGCGCTATGTCGGACTGCGCGGCTACTACACCGTGACCGTCGAACTGCCCGCGACCGGCGGCCTGTTCGAGCACTCCGACGTCACCTACCGGGGTGTGTCGGTGGGCCGGGTCGGGCCCATCTCGCTCACCTCGGACGGCGTCGAGGCGAAGCTGCGCATCAACAAGAGCGCGCCGCGCATCCCGCAGCACCTCAAGGCCGTCGTCGCGAGCCTGTCGGCGGTCGGCGAGCAGTACATCGACCTCCGGCCCAGCACCGACGACGGCCCCTACCTGCACGACGGCTCCCGCGTCGACCAGGCGAACGCCGAGATCCCCGCACCCGTCACCAACCTCCTCACCAGCGTCAACGACCTCGCCGCCTCCGTGCCGCTCGAGTCGCTGCGCACCGTCGTCGACGAATTCGGGCTCGTCTTCAACGGGCAGGCCGACAACCTCCAGTCGCTGCTGGACACCAGCGGCCACTTCATCGACGCGGCCGACACCAACCTGCCCACCGACACCCAGCTCATCGTCGACGGGCAGACCGTGCTGAAGACCCAGGCCGACGAGGGCGACGCCATCCGCTCCTTCGCGGACAGCGCCAACCAGCTCGCCGCCCAGCTCAACACCTCCGACGCCGACCTGCGCCGCCTCATCACCACCGCGCCCGACGCCGCCACCCAGGTCAGCGCGCTGCTGCGGGACGTCGGACCGCAGCTCAGCGTGGTCCTCGCCAACCTGCTCACCACCTCCGACATCGCCGTCACCCGGCAGAGCGGCATCGAGGAGTACCTGGTGACCGTGCCCGCCGTGGTCGCCGCCGGATCGTCGTCGGTCGACGCGAGCGGCATGCACTTCGGGCAGGCCGTCACCTTCTTCTCCCCGCTGCCCTGCACCTCCGGCTACGGCGGTACGACCTACCGCACCGGGCTGGACACCGGCACCCCGAAGACCGCCTTCAACACCGCGGCCCGCTGCACCTCGCCCGCCTCCAGCGGCATCGACGTCCGGGGCTCGGCGCACGCGCCGGGGAGCGGCGCCGTCCCGAAGCCCGCCGAGCCCGGCTCGGTGCTGCCGACGAACACGGGGACGGCGACGGCCACGAGCACGGGCACCCTCGCGCCCGCCACGACGACCATGGGCCCGCAGCTGCCGGGGGCGCTCGCGCTGCCCGCGCTGCCCCCGGGCGGGCCGACCACGATGGCCGGACTGCTGGGGGTGACGGGATGAAGCGGGACATGACGAAGGAGCAGGCGGAACCGGTCGAGTCGGACGAGCCGGCCGTCGAGCCGGGCGATCCGGCTGTCGATCCGGCCGCCGAGCCGGAGACGGCGGAGGTGGCCGCGGCGGACCGGACGTACGTGCTCGTGCTGCCGTCGCCGCGGGGGCTGCTGCGGGCGCTGCGCAGACGGCCGGGGAAGGCCGTGTGGGCGGTGGCCTGGACGGTCGCGGCCGTGGTGTGCGCGCTGGGGGTGTGGTCGTACGCGGACACCAGCGGCGACGGGTCACTGAGCTACGGCAAGGCGCGGGACGCCGCCCTCGCGGACGGCACGAGCGACATCGCCCGGCTCAACACCGTGGACGCCGCGCACGCCGCCGACGACCTCACACGGTGGCTCGCGGCGACCACCGGACCGCTGCACGACCGGCTGAGCAGCACGCACGCCGCCGACACCACGACCGTCGAGCAGTCCGGCACCTCCACCCGGGGCAAGGTCACCGACGCGGCGGTCACCGAGCTGGACACCCGGGCGGGTACGGCGAAGCTCATCGCCACCGTCGAGGTCCGGGTCACCCCGGCGTCGGGCACGGCCACCACCGACCGCAAGCGTTTCGAGGCGGGCCTGTCGCGCACCGGGGACGGCTGGAAGCTCACCGCGCTCACCGCGGTACCGGTCGGGGCGAGTTGAGAGCGGAGGACGAGGCAAGGTGACGACGACCGAGCAGAAGGCCGCGCAGGACGCGGCACCGGATTCCGGGGAGCGGGAGGACGAGGCCGCCGCTGCCCTGCCCGACACGGAGCCGGAGGCGGACACGGAGGCGGACACGGAGCCGGAGGCGGACCCGGACGGCGGCGCGGGTGAGGCCCGCCGCCCCTGGTGGCGTGTCCGCCCGCGGCTGCCCGCGGCCGTACGGCGCGATCCGCGGCGGGCCGCCGCCGTGGCCGTGATCGCCGCCCTGCTGCTCACCGGCGGCGGATTCGGCTATGCCGCCCAGCAGTTGAAGTCCCCGGCCGCCGCCCGCAACCACGCCCTCACCGACACCGAGGCGACCAGCCGGCTCACCGGCGAGATCAGCAACGCGCTCGGCCGCATCTTCGCGTACACGCCCACCGACACGCAGTCCACCGAGCAGGCCGCGCGCGACACCCTGGAGGGCGCGGCGGCCTCGCAGTACCAGAAACTCTTCGCGCAGATCCGCGACCAGGTCGCGGGCCAGCAGCTGACGCTGAGCACCCGGGTGGTGCGCGCCGCGGTCGTCTCGCTCACCGGTGACCGGGCCCGGCTGCTGGTCTTCCTCGACCAGACCGCGCAGCGCGCGGGCGCCGAGCCGACCACCGCGGCGGCCCAGCTGTCGGTGTCCGCCCATCTGGTGGGCGGCCACTGGAAGATCGACCACCTCACGGCCCGGTAGGAGAAGCCCCGATGGCACGCACGCAGTCCTCCCGTACCGCGTCCGGCACGCCGGGCACCCCGCCCGGCGGCGAGGGTACGGGCCGCCGCCCGCTGCTCGCGGTCGCGCTCGCCCTCGTGCTGGCCGCGGCCGTGGCCGCCGCGCTCGCCGGGTGGTCCTGGTACGGCACCGCGCACGACGACGACGCCTCCTTCGCGCGCACCCGGGACACCGTCCTGGCCGCCGCCGAGCAGGCGGTGCAGAATCTCAACACGCTCGACCACGGCGACCTCGACCACGGTCTGGACATCTGGGAGTCCTCCACCACCGGCGATCTGCACACCCAGCTCACGCAGGGCCGGGCGGACTTCGCCAAGCAGGTGCAGCAGGCGCAGACGACGACCACCGCGAAGGTGCTCTCCGGCGCGGTCACCGAGCTGGACACCAGGACGGGCAAGGCCAGTGTGATGGTCGCGCTGCGGATCACCGTCCAGGCGCCCAAGCAGCAGCCCGCCGTCAAGGAGTCGCGGATGCTCGGCGAGCTGACGCGTACGGCCTCCGGCTGGAAGCTCAGCGCGCTCGGCCAGGCGCCGACCGGCGAGAGCGACGCCGGCACCGTCCCGTCCGGCACGGCCACCCCGGCCCCCACGGCCACCACCCCGAAGCCCACCGCAAGCCACTGACGGCCGTACGCGAGAGGACCGACGCGCCATGTCGACCACCCGTCATCTGATCAACCGGCAGCGCAGGCTGGCAGCGGTGTCCGCGGCGGCGGAGGAGCGCGCGGCGGACCGCGAGGCCGAGCCCGCCGGAGCCGTCCGCACCCAGCAGGCGGCGCGCGCCCGTACCCGTACGGCGGTGCGGGTACGCCCCGAGGCCGACGAGCCGGAGCCCGCGGCGGAACGCCCGCCGAAGGCCGCGGGGAAGACCGCCGGGAAGGCCGCGGGGAGAGCAGCGGCGAAGACCCGGCCGGAGAAGGCGGCCCGCCGGCCCTTCCCGGTCGCGCTCGCGCTGCTCGCCGCCGCGACCGTGCTGCTCGGCGGCTTCGCCGCCTTCGCCGCGAGCCGGGCGTCCGGGCTGCACGACTCGGTGGCCGCGCACAACACCGCGCTCACCGACACCGCCCGCACCAGCGAGGTCAAGGGCCAGGTCGCGGAGGCGGTCAACGCCGTCTTCTCGTACGACTACGCCGACCCGGCCCGTACCGACAACGCCGCCAAGCGGCTGCTCACGGGCAAGGCCGTGCAGCAGTACGCGACGATGCTCGCGCAGGTGCGCGCGCAGGCGCCGACCCGCAAGCTCGTACTGACCACCACCGTCACCGACACCGGCGTCGACACGATCGACGGAAACCGCGCCCACCTGCTCGTCTACGCCGACCAGCGCAACACCAGCACCGCAAAGGCGGCCGCGGGCAGCACCTACGCCCCGGCCATGTTCGCGGTGGACGCCGTCCGGACCGGCGGTACCTGGAAGATCGCCGCGATCGACACCTTCGGCTGAGGCGACGGGCGGAGCGACGCGCGTCCTCGCAACCGGCACTATGGACGGTGAGCCGTGCCTGCAACGCACCCGAAACGGTGTGATGCAATGCTCATGATCCCCCGCCCGGACCAGGCGGGGGAGCGGTGCCTGACCGGCGAGGATGGATGGATATGGATAAGCAGCAGGAGTTCGTGCTCCGGACCCTGGAGGAGCGGGACATCCGCTTCGTGCGGCTGTGGTTCACCGACGTGCTGGGCTATCTGAAGTCGGTCGCCGTCGCCCCCGCCGAACTCGAACAGGCCTTCGACGAGGGGATCGGCTTCGACGGCTCCGCGATCGAGGGCTTCGCCCGGGTCTACGAGTCGGACATGATCGCCAAGCCCGACCCCGGCACCTTCCAGATCCTGCCCTGGCGCGCCGACGGCCCCGGCACCGCCCGGATGTTCTGCGACATCCTCATGCCCGACGGCTCGCCGTCCTACGCCGACCCGCGTTACGTCCTCAAGCGCGCGCTCGCCAAGACCTCCGACCTCGGCTTCACCTTCTACACGCACCCCGAGATCGAGTTCTACCTGCTCAAGGACAAGCCGCTGGACGGCACCAGCCCCACCCCCGCCGACAACTCCGGCTACTTCGACCACACCCCGCAGGCCGTCGGCATGGACTTCCGCCGCCAGGCCATCACGATGCTCGAATCCATGGGCATCTCCGTGGAGTTCTCGCACCACGAGGGCGCCCCCGGCCAGCAGGAGATCGACCTGCGGTACGCCGACGCGCTGTCCACCGCCGACAACGTGATGACCTTCCGGCTGGTGATGAAGCAAGTCGCCCTGGAACAGGGCGTGCACGCCACCTTCATGCCCAAGCCCTTCTCGGAGTACCCCGGTTCGGGCATGCACACCCACCTGTCCCTCTTCGAGGGCGACCGCAACGCCTTCTACGAGTCCGGCTCGGAGTTCCAGCTGTCCAAGGTGGGCCGGTCGTTCATCGCGGGCCTGCTGCGGCACGCGGGCGAGATCTCCGCGGTCACCAACCAGTGGGTCAACTCCTACAAGCGCATCTGGGGCGGCTCGCAGCGCACCGCGGGCGCGGGCGGCGAGGCCCCCTCGTACATCTGCTGGGGCCACAACAACCGCTCGGCGCTCATCCGGGTCCCGATGTACAAGCCCGGCAAGACCGGCTCCACCCGCGTCGAGGTCCGCTCCCTCGACTCCGGCGCCAACCCCTACCTCGCCTACGCCGTCCTCCTCGCGGCGGGCATGAAGGGCATCCAGGAGGGCTACGAACTCCCGGCCGGTGCCGACGACGACGTGTGGGCCCTCACCGACGCCGAACGCCGCGCCCTCGGCATCGAGCCCCTCCCGCAGAACCTGGGCGAGGCCATCGACCTCATGCAGCACAGCGAACTGGTCGCCGAGACGCTCGGCGAGCACGTCTTCGAGTTCTTCCTCCGCAACAAGAAGCAGGAGTGGGAGGAGTACCGCTCCCAGGTCACCGCCTTCGAGCTGATGAAGAACCTGCCCAACCTGTAGGGGCGGTCCCGCGCCGCCGTGTCCGGGCCGGTCGCCGCGACCGGCCCGGACGCGCCGCCGCGCTCAGCAGCAGGGGGTGCAGCACTTCGGGGCGGGCTCGACGCAGACGGTGACCGCGTCGGTGTTGTCGGCCGGGCGGGGGTCCTTCTCGCGGGCGTGCGCGGTCGCGGTGTTGGTGACCCGGCCGGTCGCGGTGGCTTTGGCGCGCAGCACCAGGGTCTCGGTGCAGTCGACGGCCAGACCGCCGACGGACCAGATGCCGGTGGCCGGGTCGTAGGTGCCCGCGGTGGCGTCGGCGGACACGAAGGCCAGCCCGGCGGGCAGCGGGTCGGCCACCGTGGTGCCGGTCGCCACGTTCGGCCCGGAGTTGCGGACGGTGACGCGGTAGGTGACCGTCTGGCCGACGGTCACCGTCGTGGCGTCCGCGGACTTCACCACGCTCAGGTCGGCGGCCGGACGCACCACGGTGAGCGTCTCGTCGGACGTCGCGGTCAGCGGCTCCGGCTCCGGGCCGAGCCGGTTCTCGTACGTGGCACTCGCGGCGTTGACGATCCGTCCGCCGCCGCTCGCCTCGTCGATCGTCACCCGGTACTCCACCGTGGTGCCCCGCGGCAGGGTCAGGGTGTTGGGCAGGCTGCCGGACATCTCGGCGGTCGCGCCCTCGCCCAGCCGGAAGACCACCGCGCGGCTGCGCACGTCGTAGGAGGCCTGGTCGTCGCCCTCCGCGTCGGTCTTGGGCCCGCTGTTCGGGCCCTCCACGACACGCAGCGAGCCCGGCAGATACGTGGTGCCCGGCGGGATCGCGTCGGTCAGCGTCAGCGCCTCGGCCGCGCCGCCGCCCTCGTTGCGGGCCGTGATCCGGTACGTGATGACGTCGCCGACGTCGAGCGGCCCCGCCGGGATCGCGTCCTTGGTGAGCACCACCAGCGGGGCGGTGCCGAAGAAGACCCCGTCCAGGAAGTTGCCGATCGACTGGTTGCCGCCCGCGGCCGCGACGGAGCGGAAGGCGAAGCGCGTCGTCGTCTGGCCCGCGGGCACCACGTAGGTGCCGGTGTAGTGGCCCCAGGCGGTGTTGCCGTCGGTGAACTGCCGCTGCTCGACCGCCGCGCCCGGCACACCGATGTCCAGCGCCATGGTGTCCTGGCCGTTGCGCCCGCGGTGGTCGAGCCGCCAGTAGAGCTTCGTGCCCGGCGTCGTCGGGAGGTCCTGGTAGAGGGTGGAGACCTGGGTGGCGTTCAGCTCGGCGAACTGCGCGCCGTCCGCGGACGGCACGCCCAGGAAGCCGGAGTGCCACAGCTCGACCAGGTGGTCGGCGGCCGTGGTCAGCCAGCCGGGGACGTGGCGGGCGGCCTGCGGACGCGAGGCGTCCGGCAACTGCTCCTCGCCGGAGACGGCCGGCTCCTCGAAACTGCCGTTGGCCAGGGTGACACGGAGCGGGATGGGTGAGGTCACTGCTTCCCCCTTCGAAGCGGTGTCGTCCGGCGGCGCCGCCCGGACTCGTCGCCGGGTCTCGTCGCCCGGCCGGCCCGCACGCGGGATCGCCGCGCCCGGGAAGCCGGACGGCCGCCGGAGACGTCCCGAGAGAAGCGCGGCGGAGCCGGTCGTGGAAAGACGCCCCGCATATGTCTCGGCCAAGTCGCCGCGGCACGTTTGACCGCCCCGCGGCCCGCCGGGCGCGGGCCTTCCGCCGGCCGTGCGGCGCGGGGCGCACTCGGCCCCCGCCACGCACGGGCCGCCGCGCCGCCCCGCGCTCCCGCGGAGGCTCGCCCGGCCTGCGTCCGGCCGCCGCCGTGGGGTCCGGCTGAGGTCGGGCCGCCGCCCCGTGGGATACGGCCTCCGTCCCGGCCCGGGGGCCGATCCGTAACGCTCCGCCTCCGGTGTCCGTCCGGGCACGGCCTCCCCGCTCCGGATCCGGATGCCGTCCGCGCCCGGCGGCGTGAGCCGGCGGCGGCCGCCCCCCGGCGGCGGGAGCCGATTGGCCGAGAACGCCTGCCCGCCGCGCCGCGCGGCGCCTCGCACGGGTGAATCGCGGGGGCGAGGAGTTGACTCCTGTCAGGCTTTGGTCACAGCCTGGGCGGAACGGGAGCTTCCGTCACACACCGGACGTACGCTCGCGCACATGACCATGGGGGACGAACTGCTCCTGCTGGCGATCACGCCGGGCAGGCTGCACAGGGGGTTACGGATCCGGTCGCCGCAGCGGCTGCGGCTGGCGTTACGGGCCGCGGAGCTCGCGGAGCTGGCGCTCGCCGGGCGCGTCGAGGTGGGGGAGCGGCGGATCACGGTACGGGACCGGACGCCGGTCGAGGTGCCCCGGCTCAGCGGGGTGCTGCGGGTCCTGGACGGCGCGGAGCCGCCGCCCACGCTGGAGGAGTGGCTGCGCGGCGCCCCGCACTCGCTCGTGGCGGAGTACGTCTCCCGGCTCCAGGACCGCAAGGCCGTCCGGGTCCACCGCTGGCGCGGGCGCGACGGGCGGACCCGCCACGACATCCTCTCCGTCGACCTGCCGCGCCGCCGTGCGGCGGTCGCCCGGGTGACCGCCGCGGTGCGCGCCGCGCCCGGTCCCGCCGACGGCGACGCCGCTCTCGCGTACGGCCTCGCGCTGGCCGTGCTCGCCCGCAGCGCGCGGCTGGCCGCCGCGGTCCACCCGGGGCTGCGCGGCCTGCCCGCCCGCCGCCGGCTGGCCGCGCTGGCCGCGCCCGGCGGTGAGTCCGGTCTGCTGGGCGGCGCGGTGGCGGCCGCGTACGCGGCGGAGGCGGCGGCCGCCCGTATCCCCGACGCCTACTCCGACCGGGGCGGGTACGGCGGTGGCGGGGTCGACGGCCTGGCCGGTCTCGACGGGGCCACCCCGGGCGGCACCTGGTGAGACCCGGCGGCGGCCCGCCCCGTACGCCAACTGCCCTGGCCCGCGCGGCCAGTAGAGTGGGCGCGGCCGGCACCGGCCGGCTCCTTGGGGGAGGAGAAGAGATGAGCATGTCCGAACGGCTGCGGCGCAACCAGCTGGTCATCGACGAATTCCGGTCCGCCGCGGGTGTGGTCGGCGGCGACTGGGCGAGCGTCCCGCTGCTGCTGCTCACCACCACCGGGCTACGCAGCGGCGAGCCGCGCACCGCACCGACGACGTATCTCGCGGACGGCGAACGGCTCGTCGTCTTCGCCGCGAACGGCGGCCGCCCCGCGCACCCCGCGTGGTACCGCAACCTGCTGGCCGACCCCGCCGTGCGGGTCGAGGTCGGCGAGCAGGTGTACGAGGCGACCGCCGCCACCGCGGACGGCGCGGAACGCGCCCGGCTGTGGCAGCTCCAGCTCGCGGCGGCCCCGTATTTCGCGGGCTTCCAGGAGCGCGCCGGGGACCGTCTCATCCCGGTCGTGGTCCTCACCCGCGCCGCGGGCTGAGGCGGCACGGCCCCGTCGGGCTGCCCCGTCAGGCGGTCGCGTCCCCGGCGCCCAGTGCGGCCGGCTCGGACGCGTCCGCCGGGGCGGCGTCCCCCGCGGCGGGCCGCGGGCGGCGGGACGGGATGAAGGACGCGAGCAGCAGGGCCAGCAGCGCGGTGCCCGCGCCGATCGCCATGACGGTGCGGAAGCCGTTCTGCGAGGGGACCTGCACCGGGCCGTAGGCGAGGGTCATCTGGGCCAGCACCACACCGGCGACCGCGCTGGACACCGACGTGCCGACGGCCCGCATGAGGGAGTTGAGGCTGTTGGCCGCGGCCGTGTCGGACACCGGCACCGCGCCCATCACCAGCGCGGGCATCGCGCCGTAGCCGAGGCCCACGCCCGCGCCGATGATGCAGGACACCAGCACGAGCTGCCACACCGCGGACATCAGCGCGATGTTCACGAGGTAGCCCGCGGCGACCGTGGCCGCGCCCAGCATCAGTGTCGTCTTGGGCCCGCGGGCCTGGGTGATCCGGGCGGAGAAGGGCGCCACGACCATCATGACCAGCCCCTGCGGCGCCAGCACCAGACCGGTGACCAGCAGCGACTTGCCGAGCCCGTAGCCGGTGTCCTTGGGCAGCTGGAGCAGTTGCGGCAGCACGAGCGACATCGCGAACATCGAGAAGCCGTACGACACGGACGCCAGGTTGGTGAAGAGCACCTGCGGGCGGGCGGCGATCCGCAGGTTCACCAGGGCGTACGGCAGCCGCAGCTGGTAGGCGCCCCACACCAGCAGGACGGCCACGCCGCCCGCGAACAGGCCCAGCGTCGTCCCGCTCGCCCAGCCCCACGCGGCGCCCTTCGAGACGCCCAGCAGCAGGCACACCAGGGCGGCGGACAGCCCGAGGGCGCCGGGTATGTCGAAGCGCCCGCCGGTGCGCACCTCCGACTCCGGCACCAGCACCGCGACCAGCGCGGTCGCCACCGCGCCCGCGGCGGCGGAGACCCAGAAGAGCACGTGCCAGTCGAAGTGGTCGGCGACCAGCGCGGCCAGCGGCAGGCCGAGCGCGCCGCCGACACCGAGGGACGCGCTCATCACGGCGGTCGCGGACGCGAGCTTCTCGGTGGGCAGCTCGTCGCGCATGATGCTGATGCCCAGCGGGATCACCCCGGACGACACGCCCTGGAGGGCGCGTCCGACGATCATCGGGCCCAGCGTGTCCGACAGCGCGCACACCACCGATCCGGCGGTCAGCAGGACGAGGCTGACCAGCAGCAGCCGCCGCTTGCCGTGCATGTCGCCGAGCCGGCCGAAGACGGGCGTGGCGACTGCGGAGGCGAGCAGGGTCGCGGTGACCGCCCAGGTGGCGTCGGAGCGCGAGGCGTGCAGGAGGTCGGGCAGTTCCGGGACCAGCGGGATGACCAGGGTCTGCATCAGGGAGACGACGATCCCGGCGAAGGCCAGCACGACGACCACGGCGTCGGCGCGCCCGGAGGCGACCTTCCCCGGGGGTGCGGGGGTCTCGGACATGGGCTCAGGCCTCCGGTCTGGACAGGCGGTTGCGCGGGCGGATAATTTAAATAAATCGATTGATTTAAATGTAGGGAGCGGTGCCGGACCCGTCAAGCGACCGCAGGTCGGGCGGGGTGCGCGGGCCCGCGCTCGGTAAGGTCGTAGCCATGCCAGCCAGGAGCGTCCGCGCGGAGAAGGTCGAGGCGACGCGGGAGGCGATCCTCGCGGCGGCCGAACAGCTCTTCGCCGAGCACGGCGTCTACAACATCTCCAACCGGCAGATCAGCAACGCCGCGGGCCAGGGCAACACCGCCGCCGTCAACTACCACTTCGGCAACAAGACCGACCTCGTACGGGCCATCGCCCGCCGCCACACCGAGCAGATCGAACGCAACCGCGCCCGCCTCATCGCCCGCACCGAGGGCTCGACGGACCTGCGCGACTGGGTGGGCTGCATGGTCCGCCCGCTCACCGAGCACCTCGACGCGCTCGGCAGCCCCACCTGGTACGCCCGCTTCAACGCCCAGGTGTCCGCCGACCCGGCCCTCTACGAGGCCGTCGTCCCGGAGATCTCCGCGTCCCCCACCCTGCGCTCCCTCCTCGACGGCCTCAACGCGTGCCTCCCCGGACTCCCGGACGACGTCAAGGCCGACCGCGGTGTCATGGCCCGCCACCTCATCGTCCAGATGTGCGTGGAGCGCGAACGCGCCCTGGCCACCGGCACCCCCCTCGCCCACCCCACCTGGTCCGACCTCGCCACCAGCCTGACCGACGCCCTCACCGGCCTCTGGCACGCCCCGGTCACCCCCTGACCGACCGCCGCCGCACCCGCGGATTCCCGTCCCGGGCACCGGCAACGCGGCCTCGGCGAGGGTCATCGTTGCAGCTCAGAGGTGGTGCTGGGCTGGGTGTGGGGGGTTCCGGGCGGGGGTGTGATTTTTTCATGCCGGGGGGCGGGGGGACTCACGGGGGACTGGTGACTGTGGCACTGTCGCCGGCTTCGGCCGAGTCCGCATCCTGGGGTGGGTCCGGCCGGTGTGCCGGAAACGGATGCCGGTGACGGCTGTTGACTGCGGGGTGATGGGTGTGTATCAGGCTCAGCGGGGACGGAGCGGCGCTCGTGAGAAAGCGGCCGAGCAGGCCGCCGGGACGGCGTACTGTTCCGGGTTCGACGCGCTGGGTGGGCACCGGCCACGGCGGCTCGTGACGGGACTGCGCTCCTGCCGGGCGTGCGGGGACCGGGTGGGGGTGTCCTTACGGGCGCTGCCGCGCCTGTACGCCGCGTGCGAGCACGCGCTGGAGCCGGTGACGAGCGGCTTCCGGCAGCGGGTCAGCGGGAGCCGGAACAACGGTATGGCGCTCAACGAGCGGGCGATGGAGGCCCGCAGCGAGATGGTGGGCGTGCTGGCGTCCTGGGCCGACATGGTGGTGGGGGAGCGGCGGGCGTCCGCGCCCCGGGGACGGACGGTGCGCGACCTCGCGGGGTTCGTCGCCGGTCATCTGGACTGGCTGCTCGCGCACCCGGCGGCCGACGACTTCGTGAGCGAGATCGTCATGGTCGAGGAGGCCGCACTGCGGGCGGTGAACGGCGGCGGGTCCTCCCGCGAGCTGGGGCGCTGTCCGGAACCGGGCTGTGACAGCACGGTGCAGTCGGGGGTGCTGCCGGGCGGGGACTTCGCGGTGAGCTGCGGCGCCGGGCACGTGCTCACCCCGCAGCAGTGGATGCTGCTGGGCCGCCGGGCGGCGTCATGACCCCGCCCCGCGCGGTGCCGCCGCGCGTCGTGCCGACCGAACTCGCGGCGCTGGCCCTCGGGGTGCCGCCCGCGACGATACGGAAGTGGGCCAGCCGGGGGAAGCTGACCCGCTACGGGCGGCCCGGACGGGCGGAGTACGACCTCGACGAGCTGTTCGCGCTGGCCGAGGCGCGTACCGCCACCACCGCCGGCCGGGGCGGCGGCGCCGAGCCGCAGGACCCGGCGGCCGCGGAGTCCGCGTGAGCGGCGGACGGCCCCGGTCACGACAGCGCGCCGCCGGTCCCGGCGGCGCGCCTGCCGTGCCCGGAGACCGGCCGTGGCACCCGGTGTGCGGCGGAGCGTCAGATGATCCAGCCCGTGTCGTGGGCGATCCGGATCGCGTCGATACGGTTGCGCGCGTTGAGCTTGGTGACGCTGGTGGTGAGGTAGTTGCGGACGGTGCCGAGCGAGAGGCAGAGCATGTCGGATATCTCGTGCGGTTCGGCGCCGGTGGCCGCGAGCTGCAGGACGCTGAGTTCCCGGTCGGAGAGCGGACACTCGCCGGCGTCCCATGCGGCGAGGGCGAGTTCGGGGTCGATGGTGCGCTGCCCGGTGGCGACGCGGCGCACGCTCTCGGCGAGCTGGTCGGGCGGTGAGTCCTTGAGCATGAAGCCGGTGACGCGGGCGTTGAGCGCGCGGCGCAGCGTGCCGGGACGCCCGAGGCTGGTGAGGATGAGGGTCCGGCAGGTGGGGAGCCGCTGCTGGAGCTGGGTGACCGCGCTGAGCCCGTCGAGTCCGGGCAGGTCGATGTCGATCACGGCGACGTCCGGGTTGTGGTGAAGGGCTGTCGGAAGAATCTCGTCACCGCGGCCGATATCGGCCACGATGGTCAGATCGTCCTCGAGTTCGAGAAGGGCGACGAGCGCTCCGCGGACCATCGTCACGTCTTCGGCTAAAAGAATTCTGAGTTGCCTCATTGCCGCGCCCCCATAGATCGACAGTGTCCGGTGTCCAGCCGTGCAAATGGTCAAGTCGTACGGCTCGTGCAGCAGTTGCGGGGATTATGCGGAACGCCGGTGCCCGACGGTGTTGCGCAGGACGGACACCACGAGATGGAAGCGGCCGTCCTCCGCGATTCTGGTCGTGACGGTGCCGCCCACGGAGGACACCCGGCGTTCGATGCTCTCCAGCCCCGTACCGCGCCGCGCGGGCACGACGGTGGGCAGCCGCAGCCCGTCGTTGACCAGTTCCAGCCGAACCGTCCGCCCGTTGTCGACGGCCGAGATCTCGCATGCGCGGACGTCCCCGTGGCGCAGCATGTTGGTGACTCCCTCGCGCAGCGCGCTGGCCAGGACGGTGTCCTGGGCCTGGGGCAGCGGCCCGCACTCGTTGGACACGGTGGTCTTGATGTCGGCCGCGGTGAGCAGCGCCTCGGCGGCGGCGGTCTCCTCGGCGAGCGACAGGTCGCGGTAGCCCTGGGCGATGGTGCGGACGTCGGTGATCGCCTGGCGGGTGATGTCCAGGACGGAGCCGATCTCGGTGAGCGCGCGGTCGGGATGGCGGGTGACGAGGCGACCGGCGAGTTCGCATTTGAGGGCGATGGCGGAGAGGCTGTAGCCGAGCAGGTCGTGCAGGTCCGAGGCGATGCGCAGGCGCTCCTCGGTGACGGCTTTGCGGGCCGCCTCGCGCTGCGCGTGGTCGGCCTGGCTGCGGGCGGCCAGCCGCGCCAGGCGGGCCAGCGCGTAGACGGCGAGGCCGGTCAGTACGGTGGTGAGGGTGTGGGCCGCGGTGGTCGGCCACGGGGTGCGGGTGTACAGGGCGGTGGCGAACACCAGGGTGGCGGGCAGGGCGGACAGCGCCCAGGCGGCCGGGCCGGAGAAGAGCAGCAGGCAGGATCCGGCCAGGAATCCCGCGTCGGGGTTCCAGGGGTGGCCGGACACCGCAAGCGGAATCAGGACGCACAGCCCCTGGGCGGTCAGCGAGAGGGCCTTGCGCCTGCGGCCCCAGCGGGCGGCGCGGGGCGAGGAGTGCAGTTGCTGGGTGGCGAAGACGCCCGTGGCGGAGAGGGCGGCGGCGGCCGCCTCGGCGCCGGTGGGCTGACCGGCGCACACGGTGACCAGGAAGATGAGCAGCCAGCAGGCGAGCACCGTGGACGTGATCGCGCGGACCTGGCAGGCCGGGTCGCCCGCCGGGGGTGAGCCGGGGCCGGGTGACGGGCCGCCGTCACGGTCTGCGGCGAAGAGCATCACAACCTCCGGGAGCGGTGGGGTACAGGCGCTGATGCGGAACGGCTCGTGAGGCGGGCTTGTCGCTGTTCTTCGTACGTCCGGCGGGGTGGTGCGGCAACTGGTCCGGCGGGTCCGCCGGGAACGGGTGGGCAGCCCCGGACCGCGCGGTCCGGGTGGGGCGGGAACCGGGTGGGGCGGGAGAACGACGGCGGGTCGCCGGTGGGGCGCGGAGCGGACGGCGGGTTGCCGGTGGGGCGTTGGAGCTACGGCGGTCGCCGGTGGGACGCGGGGCCGGCGGCAGATCGCCGGTGGGGCACGAAAGACGGCGGCGGGGACGCCGGTGGCGCACGAGCGGGCGGTGCCGCGTCGCCCGTCCCCCCGCGGTGGCGCGGCGGGCCGGGCGCGGACGATCGCTCGCCCGCTGTCGCGGCCTTCCGGGACGACGGTCTCTCGACGTTTGATTGTCCGCAGTATGCGTGAGGCTCCCGCCCAACGGTAGTCGGGTTCTCGCATGCGGACAGCTATTCGAAGGCTTCCGCGGCGTGTCGCGGAACGCCCCGAACGGTGACGTGCCAGGTCAGGGTGCGCGATTCCGGAACCCCCGGGAAACGGAGCGCGCCGCGGGCGAATCCCGCCCGGATTCCGGTGACTTCCTCCCACGTTCCCCACCCATCACAGGTTCCGCACCAGCCCCGTACGAGCCGCGCCCCGGTCCCGGTCCGCCCGGCAGGCCGGAATCCGCCGGTCCGGCTTCTCCGGATTGCGGTGGGCGTGGGAGGGGTGGTGCGCTCGTGGGCGGGAGGAGTGTGCATGGGCGGGTTTTCTGGAAGAACCCAGTTGTCGACACACGAATCCGGCGCGGTCCCCGCAGCCCGCCGGACCCCCGCCCGGACCGGCCCTCCGGGGCCGCCGGGCCCTACCAGGGAGCAGCCATGACCACAGGTCCGATCCTCGACCCGCGCGTCCTCGGCCGTGCCGAGACGGCCCACCGGGCGCTGATGGAAGCCGTGCTGGGGGAGGCCGGGGCCTCGCACCAGCAGTGGATCGCGCTCAACATCAGCACGCTCAGCCAGGCCGAGCTGGACCGCGACCGGCTGGTCGCGCGGCTCGCCATCGCGACCAAGACCGACCGCCACGCGGCCGGCGCCGTGGTCGCCGAGATGCTGGCCGCCGGGCTGCTGGTGGCGCTGCCGGGGGCGAGCTGCCCGGTGCGGCCGACCGCCGAGGGGCTGGCGCTCCAGCGCCGCATCCGGGATGTGTTCGACGAGGCGATCGACCGGCTCTACCTGGGCATTCCCGCGGAGGACCTGAGCGTCACGAGCCGCACCCTGGTGGAGGTGACCGCCCGGATCGACGCCGAGCTGATGGAGCGTCCGGCCGTCCCGAGGGCCCGCCGGCACGTCCCACGGGGCGGCCGGCCACTTCCGCCGGGGGGCCCGTCATGACGGCCGCCGCGGCGCCCGCGGGGCGGGCCGGGCCCGTACACCCCCGTTCCGGACGGGGATTGACGCCGCCTTCGAACACGTGTCACGATTTCCGGCGGCGCCAGATCTGTGTCCTGACTCCGGATCGGCCCACTCCCCCCGAACGCCTGCGACCGGCCCTACGGCCGGTGTGACGGCGTGCCCAGGGCACCACCGGCGGCGCATCACGCGCCGCTTTTTTCATGCCCCGGGACGGGGAGAGTTGACATGGTTCGTCCGGCTATGTCACGCTACTTCCGGCGGTCGAGCTGTGCCCGGACACGGATCCGGCGGCTCCCGCCGATCCCCTCCCCGCCGGTGTCGACCGGCATCCACGCGTACCGAGCGACGCCACCCGGCGGCGAACGGCGTCGATCTGACGCCCCGTCACCCATGGCGCATAACCGCCGCTGCGCCACTGCCCGGCCCGTCGTCCCCGAGGCCCGTTCCACCGGCCCCGGGGACGCGGGCTTTTCGTGTTCCCGCTGCCGAAAGGAATCCGCTGTGAGTTCCATTGCCGGAACCTGGGACGTGACCGTGAAATCGCCGGTGGGTGATCTGGCGGTCGTCTACATCTTCACCGACTCCGCGGGCACGGTTGCGGGTACGGCCTCCAGCGAGGCCGAGACGGTGCCGCTGGCGAATGTCATCAGCAAGGACACCGCGGAAGGCCGGCGGGTCACCTGGAAGCAATCGGTCACCAAGCCCGCGAAGCTCAACCTCGAATTCGACGTCACGTTCGTCGGCGACACCCTCTCGGGGCATTCCAAGGTCAGCCGGCTGCTGCCGAAGATCGGCGTCACCGGATCGCGGCGCGCCTGAACGTCATGGACGTGACGAGTGTGGACACGGACGTCGTCGTCGTCGGCGCGGGTCCGGTCGGCCTGATGCTCGCGTGCGAGCTGGCGCTGGGCGGGGCCCGGGTGACCGTCCTGGAGCGCCTCGCGTCGCCGACGACCGAATCGCGCGCCTCGACCCTGCACGCGCGGACGATGGAGTTCTTCGACCAGCGCGGCCTGCTGGAGGAGCTGGGCTCGCCCCCGATCCAGCGGTCCGGCCACTTCGGCGGCATACCGCTGGACTTCAGCACGCTGCCGACCCGCTTCCCCGGCCAGTACAAGGTGCTCCAGGCGCAGGTCGAGCAGGTGCTGGCCTGGCGTGCCGCCGAGCTGGGCGCCGACGTCCGCCGCGAGCACGAGGTGTGCGCCCTCGACCCGGACGTCCCGGACCCGGACACCCCGGAAGGCGCGGTGGTGCGGGTCCACGCCCGGACCCCGTCCGGACAGGTGCGGCTGACGGCCCGATACGTCGTCGGCTGCGACGGCGAGGACAGCACCGTCCGGGTGCTGTCCGGCATCGACTTTCCCGGCACGGCGGGCACCCACGAGCTGCTGCGCGCGGACGTGGCGGGCGTCGACATCCCCGAGCGCCGGTTCGAGCGGCTGCCCGCGGGGCTCGCGATCTCCTCGCGGCTGCCGAACGGCGCCACCCGCGTCATGGTCTCGGTGTTCGGCGCCCCGGTCGGACCGCGCCCGGGGCCGCCGGACTTCGACGAGATCTGCGCGGTGTGGGAGAAGGTCACCGGCGAGAGCCTGCGGCACGGCACACCGGTGTGGCGCAACGCCTTCGACGACACCAGCCGGCTCGCCCGGCGGCTGCGCGCGGGGCGGGTGCTGCTGGCCGGGGACGCCGCGCACGTCCAGATGCCCTCGGGCGGGCAGGCCATCAACCTCGGCCTCCAGGACGCCGCGAACCTCGGCTGGAAGCTGGCCGCGGTCGCGACCGGCGCCGCCCCGCGGTCCCTGCTGGACACCTACCACGACGAGCGGCACGAGGTCGCCCGCCGGGTCCTGGGCAACATCCGGGCACAGGGCCTGCTGCTGCTCGGCGGCCCGGAGGTGGACGCGAGCCGCACCGTGCTGCGCGAGCTGATCGGCCACCAGGTGGTCAACGACCGCCTGGCGGCCATGATCGCCGGCGTCGACATCCGCTACCCCGTGCCCGACGACCCCCCCGAGTTCCGCCACCGTCCCGACGGCGCCTCCCCGTACGCGGACCGCACCGCGGCCGCGGACCGTCCGGCCGTCAACGGCGACGGCGACGGCGGCGGCGACGGTGACGGCGGCCCCCACCTGGCGGGGGCCGCCGTCCCGCACGCGGCGCTCACCGTGGGCGGCGCGCCGACGAGTACGACCGCCCTGCTGCGGCCCGGCCGCGGGGTGCTCCTCGACCTGGCCGCGTGCGCCGGCCGGCACGACTGGCTGTCCGGCCGTACGGCCCCGTTCACGCAACGGGTGGACCTCGTGGCGGCCACGGCGCCGCCCGGCGGTCCGCTGGAGGGGCTGGAGACGCTGCTCCTCCGCCCGGACGGCTACGTGGCCTGGTCCGGTGACCGCTACAGCGACCCCGGGCCCGCGGTCGCCCGCTGGTTCGGCGCCGCATCGCCCGCGGCGACCGGTGCCATCCCCGTACGAACCCAAGTCTGACGATGGGAGATTGTCATGGCGACCAAAGCCCCGCCGCCGGCGGCCGCAGGAGCGGACCTGAGCAAGGCGCAGCACTGTGACGTGTTCGTCCTGGGATCCGGCCTGGCCGGTTCGACGATCGCCACGGTCCTCGCCGCGCAGGGCGCCAAGGTGGTGCTCGTCGACGCGGCCCAGCACCCCCGGATGGCGATCGGCGAGTCCCAGACCCCGCAGCTGGCCGAGTGGCTGCACATCCTGGCCGAGCGCTACGGGGTGCCCGAGCTGGCGTCCCTGGCCAAGGTGGGCGTCACCAACAAGGTGGTCGGCCCGACCCACGGGGTGAAGGTCCACTTCGGGTTCGTCCGCCACGAGGCGGGCAAGGAGCCGAACCCGGCGGAGTCCACGCAGTTCGCGATCCCGCGGCTGCTGGCGCAGAACAGCCACATGTTCCGCCAGGACACCGACTCGTGGATGTTCCACGTCGCGGTCAAGTACGGAGTGCAGGTGCGCCAGATGTGGCGGGCCGCGGACATGGACTTCGACGACGACGGCGTGACCATCAGCGGCACCAACGGCGACGTCTACCGGGCCCGCTACCTGGTCGACGCCAGCGGTTTCCGCTCGCTGCTGGCCGAGAAGTTCGACCTGCGCGAGAAGCCGGCCCGCTTCAAGCACCACTCGCGGTCGCTGTTCAACCACTTCATCGGCATCAAGCCGTTCGACGACGTGGTGGACTTCCCGGCCGAGCACCGCCCGCCGATCAAGTGGCACAAGGGCACCATGCACCACATGATCGACCGCGGCTGGCTGTGGATCATCCCGTTCAACAACTACCGCAAGTCGAAGAACCCGCTGGTGAGCGTCGGCCTCCAGCTGGACGAGCGGGTCTATCCCAAGCCGAAGGACCTGACTCCCCAGCAGGAGTTCGACGCCTTCCTGAACAAGTACCCGGCGATCAAGCGGCAGTTCGACGGTGCCCGCCCGGTCCGTGAGTGGGTCTCCACCGACCGGCTGCAGTACTCCTCGCGCAAGTCGGTCGGCCCGCGCTGGTGCCTGATGTCGCACGCGGCCGGCTTCATCGACCCGCTGTTCTCCCGCGGCCTGTCCAACACCATGGAGGTCGTGGACGCGCTGGCCTCCCGGGTGCTGGAGGCGCTCAAGGACAACGACTTCTCCGAGGAGCGCTTCTCGTACGTCGAGAAGCTGGAGGCCGGCCTGCTCGACTTCAACGACGAGCTGGTCAACAGCGCGGTGATCTCGTTCTCGCACTTCCGGCTGTGGAACGCCGTCTTCCGGGTGTGGGGCTGCTTCATCACCCCCGGTGTCATGCGCCTGACCGGCGCCCGGCTGCGCTACGTCGTCGACAACGACGACACGCACTTCACGTCGCTGGAGAAGACCGAGAACCCGGGCCTGTGGTGGCCGGAGAGCAAGACCTTCCAGCGCATCCTGGAGGTCACCGCGGAGACCTGCGAGAAGTTCGAGGTCGGCGAGCTGACCGGCGACCAGGCCGCGGACATCATCCTGAAGGTCGTCCAGGACAGCCCCGAGGTCAACCCGACCTTCGGCTGGAAGGACCCCGCGACCCGCTTCGTGGCGCCCAGCACCTGGGACCTGGCCAAGTTCGTGCGCTGGGGCCTGATGTCGGCCGGCCCCGACATGCGCAAGCTCACCCGCTTCGTGGTCTCCGGCGGTCTGAAGGCCGGGCCGCGCGCGCGGAAGCTGATGTAGCCGTGCCGACGGCGGGCACCGCACGCCCCGGCGGGCACCTCGACCCGCCCGGACCCACGCACCAGGTCTTCCCGGTCGACGGCCGGTCACTGCGCACGGTGAGCGGACTGTTCGTCACCGGCGTCACCGTCATCTCCACCGGGGACGACGCGCAGGGCGACGGCACCACCGTGAACTCCTTCACCTCCGTCTCCCTGGATCCTCCGCTGATCCTCTTCTGCATCCACCGCGACTCCCGGCTGCGCGACGAGCTGGCGCGCACCGGGCGCTTCGCGGTCAACCTGCTGGCGCGCCGGCACGAGCAGCTGGCGACGACGTTCGCCGGCCGGCAGGTCCCGGCCAGCGAGCGGGTGTTCTCCGGCCGCAGCCGCCGGGGCGTGCCGGTCGTCGGCGAGTCGCTGGCCTACATGGACTGCGACATCCGGGCGGAATACCCCGGCGGCGACCACGTCATCGTGCTGGGCGAGGTGGCCGAGCTGGGGGTGCACCGGCAACGGCAGGAGCCGCTCACGTTCTTCGAAGGGTCCTTCGGGCGCCTGGAGGAGGAGCTGCGAGCAGCGTACGCACGGTGGGACGGCTGAGCCAGGGGACGCGCGCCGACTGGCGGGAAAGCGCCGTTCCGGCCCTTCCCGGTGGGACCTTTGGGATCCCGCCACTGTCATCCACACCCTGCCTCCGGGAGGAGCACCCATGACACTCGGCCGCGGATGGGCGCGTTTCAACAAGACCGTGGGCAACCGCCTCGCGGGCCCGCTCTTCGGGCGGATGCCGGGCTTCGGCCTGGTCCTGCACCGCGGGCGGAAGTCCGGACGGGAGTTCCGCACTCCGGTGAAGGTCTTCCGCCACCAGGGCACCTACGTCATCACCCTGCCGTACGGCTCGCGTACCGACTGGGTCCGCAACGTACGCGCAGCCGGCGGCTGCGACCTGCTGGTCCGCCGCCGCCGGCTGCACATGACCGACCCGGTGGTCGTCACCGACGACAAGACGGTGCGCATCCGCTGGGGCCTGCGGCTGGTGCTCTCGGCCCTGCGGGTCACCGAGTTCCTCACCCTGGTCCCCGCGACCGACCCCGGGACGCCTGCGAAGACCGACGCACGACAGACCTCACAAGCCTCACAAGCGAAGGGAAACTGACATGCCCGCTCTCGGCGGAATACACCACGTGAAGTTCGCGGTCAGCGACATCCAGCGGTCCATCGACTGGTACGGCCGCGTCTTCGGCTTCACCACCACGATGGAGTTCAAGGACGACGAGGGCATCGTGCGCGGCTCGGTGGGCAAGCTCACCGGCCTCGACAACACGCTGCTGGCCTTCCGCGAGAACGCGGAGCTGTCCGAGTCGCTGTCCGGGTTCGACCCGGTCAGCTTCGCGGTGCAGGGCAAGGCCGAGGTCCAGGCCTGGGTCGACCACCTCAACGCCGAGGGTGTCGAGAACTCCGGCCTGCGCATCGCCGCCATCGGCTACATCGTGTTCTTCCACGACCCGGACGGCATCAAGCTGCACGTCTACTCCTTCGACACCCCGGCCCCGGACGAGATCGAGGCCTGACCCGGCTCCGGCGCCGCCGGCCGCGGCACCGTGCCGCGGCCGGCGGCGGGCCGGTCCCGCGTCACCCGCCGCTCACCTGTTATCAACCTTGACGGTTATGTGAGTGTGCGGTTAGGCGAATCATTAGTTGTTGGGGTTGATGGTTGTCGGTGTTTCGCGTAGCGTGGACACCGGAGAGAGGAGCTGTCCCATGAGCGGCGAGTACAAGCTCGACATGACGATGATGCTGACCATCCACGACGCCTTCCGCCGTGAGCTGGACCGCATCGCCAAGGTGGCCGACGGCGTCAGCGACGACCCCCGGACCGTGATGCGGACCGCGCTGGGCTGGAAGCTGTTCAAGACCTATCTGCACATCCACCACACCTCCGAGGACGACACGGTGTGGGGCCTGATGGAGGAGCGGCTGGCCGACGCCCCCGACCTCGCGCTGCTGCACGCGATGGAGGCCGAGCACGCCGCCATCGACCCGCTGCTGGCGAGCATCGACGCGGCGCTGGCCGACCCGGAGAAGGGCGCGGAGCAGCTCGGCGGCCTCGTGGGCGACCTCAGCACCAGCCTGCGCGGGCACCTCCAGCACGAGGAGTCCGAGGGCCTGTCCCTGGTCGACTCCACGCTGACCCAGGAGGAGTGGAGCCACTTCGCGGCCGTCCACCTCAAGAAGGTCGGCGAGGACATCGGCACGTACATGCCCTGGCTGCTGGACGACGCCGCCGCCGACTGGGTCGAGACCGTGCTGGGCCGGCTGCCGGGCTGGGGCCGCGTCAAGTACGAGAACGAGTGGAAGGCCGCGTACGAGCAGCTCTCTCTCTGGACGCCGGCAGCCGGCACCGCCGGCTGATCTTCGAGTTCATCCCGGAGGGACCCCCGACATGTCACAGTACGAAGGAGCCACGGCCGATCCGCCGGTGGACGCCGCCGCCCCGGCCCCGGAGGCGGGCGCCCGGCTCGGTGTCGCGACCATGGTCATCGCCCTGGCGCGGTTCATGGTCGTGCTCGACGGCACGATCATGATCGTTGCTCTCCCGAGCATCCAGAAGGCGCTGAAGATCTCCCCGGGAAACCTGAACTGGGTGATCAACGGGTACTCGCTGACGTTCGGCGGTCTGCTGCTGGTCGCCGGACGGGTGGGTGACGTCTACGGCCGCAAGAAGGTCTTCACCGTCGGCCTGGTGCTCTTCGGCCTGGCCTCGCTGGCCGGCGGCCTCGCGCCCAACGGCGGCTCGCTCATCGCCTTCCGCCTCATCCAGGGCGTGGGAGCCGCCGTCGCCACCCCGGGAGCACTGTCGCTGCTGGTCGCGACCTTCCCCGAGGGCAAACCACGGACCAAGGCGCTGGGCATCTACGGCGGCGTGACCGGCCTGGCGTCGGTCCTCGGCCTGGTGCTGGGCGGCGTGCTGACCACGTACGCCAGCTGGCGCTGGGTGCTGCTGGTCAACGTCCCCGTCGTCGTCGCGATCATCTTCGGGCTCAACGCGCTCAACGAGGGCGAGCCAGCCCGGCGGACCAGGATCGACATCCCCGGCGCGATCGCCGCGACCCTCGGTGCCGGCTCGCTGGTCTTCGGCGTCAACCGGGTCAGCGACCACGGCTGGAGCGACGCCACGGTCATCGCCTGCCTGATCGCCGCCGGTGTCCTGCTGGCCGCCTTCGCCGTCATCCAGCGCACCAGCGCCGAGCCCATGATCCCGCGCGAGGTGCTCAGCGACCGCGGCCGCACCGGAGCCAACGTCGTCACCCTGCTGATGTCGACGGGCAGCTTCGCCACCTACTACTTCCTGACCCTCTACATGCAGCAGGTCCTCGACTACTCCGCGCTGCGGACCGGCCTGATGTACCTGCCGCTCGCGGTCGGCTTCGGTATCGCCGCCGGCGGTGTCGGACCGGTGCTGATGGCCCGCGCCCCGGAGCGGATCGCGCTCTCGCTGGCACTGGCGATCGCCGCGGCGGGATCGGGCTGGTTCGCCTTCCTGACCAAGGACTCCAACGTCTGGGCCATGGTGATGCCGGCCTCGCTCGTCACCGGTATCGGCCTGGGCGCCACCACGGTCGTCGCCACCACGATCGGCGTACGCGGCATCGACAGCTCCGAGGCCGGCATCGGCTCCTCGCTGCTGACGGCCAGCAGCCAGATCGGCGGCGCCCTCGGCCTCGCCGGGCTGGCGACGGTCGCGGCCACCACCACCCGGCACGCCGCGGCGGGCACCTCCCTGCCGGACGCGCTGGTCAACGGCTACACCGCGGGCTTCAAGGTCGCCGTCGGCCTCTACGTGGTCGGCATCCTGGTCGCCCTGCTCACCGTCAAGCCGTTCAAGGGCGGCGGGGAGGCACAAGCACAGAAGGCCTGAGCGCGCGGAGAACTCGGCGGCACCATCGGCACTGGGAGCGGACATGACCGGACTGACGTACACCGACGCCATGAGCGGGGCACTCGACCGCCTCCGGAGCATCGGCTACGAGCACGGCACGATGCTCGTCAACCACGCGCCGATGGCCGCCGAGGCCATGGCCACCCTGGGCTACGCCGACGACATCGCGACCTGGGTCGAGGACAACCTCGCCCACCGCCGCTACAAGGACCTGCCCACCCCCCGCTTCCCGCTGTCCGCCCTGGACGAGAGCGACTGGCGGCCCGCCCTCGGCGACTTCGACCGGGTCACCGACTGGTGGGAGATGTTCGACCGCGAGCTGGCCGAGAAGCCCTGGCAGGAGGTGCTGAACCTCTGGTGGCCGCGGCTGGTGTCGGGCATGTCCGGCGTCATGACGCACGGCGTGATCCGCACCGCCCACGCGGTGCGGGCCATCGCCCAGGCGAGCGACTCCGACAACGCCCTCTACCGCAAGGAACTCGCCCACGGCCTGGGCTACTGGGCGGCCCGCTACTCGCTCAGCGACGCCCAGGCCATCGACGCCGAACTGCGCAGGGCCACCCCCGCGGCCCGGCCCGACGGCGCCGCCTTCACCGCCCTGGACGAACTGGTCGCGGACGCCTGCGGCCACTACGCGACCGTGCAGACCGGCCACCCCGTACCGCTGATCCACGCGATCACCGGCCCGGCAGCCGTCCGCCTGGTCCTGCCGCACCTGCCCGCCGATCTGCAGTGGACCTCCTTCCTGGCGGCCCGCCACTGCAGCGACGGCATCCGCGGCTACTACAGCTCCTCCCGCGGCCCCGCCACCGCCCCCGCCGCGGCGGTGCCGCGGGAGGACCAGCTCATCGCCGAAGCCGTCGAGCTCGGCGACGAGCATGCGATCAAACTCGCCGAGGTCGCCGTACGCCACCAGGCGCTGCTGCCCGACGACCGGTACGCCGCCGCGGCCAACGCGGCGACGACACGACTGCGGAAGTTCCTCACCTCGCACTCGTTCTATGATTGATCACGCAGCCCGGACCGGCCGGAAGGAGGCGCACGCTCATGGCGGAGCCGCACGGCCACGGGCGAGGGTCCGCCGAGCTGGTCGGCGCGAAACTGGCCCCGGAGCTCACGCGCTACCTGCCGTACCTGATGCGCCGGGCGTTCGCGCACGTCGCGGCGGCCGCCGACCGGAGCACCCAGGCGCGTGACTACGCGGTCCTGGCCGCCCTCGCCGCCGGGCACGGCACCTCCCAGCAGGCACTCGCCGAGCGGCTGGAGATCAACCGGACGATCATGGTCAAGCTGATCGACCGGTTGCAGGGCGCCGGGTACGTCACCCGGACCCGCAACCCCGACAACCGCCGCTCCTACCTGCTCGCGCTCACCGACGCCGGCCGCGGCGAGCTGGCCCGTATGCAGCCCGCGGTCCTGGAGCGCGACCGGATGCTGACGGCCAACCTGACCGCGGACGAGCGCGTACGGCTCAACGAGCTGCTGCGCACCGTGCTCGGCGAACCGGCCGGCACCCCGAGCGGCCTGAGCACCGAGTACCTGATCACCCAGGTCTTCTACCTGCTGCGGCGGCGCGGTGACGCCCTGGTCGCCGACGAGGGCCTGCGGGTGCGCGACTTCGGCGCGCTGTCCGCGATCGGCAAGCTCGGGCCGTGCCCGCAGCAGCAGTTCGCCCGCTACCTCGCGCTCACCGAGCCCGCCGCCGCCCTGATCGTCGACGAGCTGGTCGAGAAGGGCCTGGTCACCCGGGGGCAGGACCCCGACGACCGGCGCCGCTACGCCCTGGAGCTGACCGGCCTCGGCCGGGAGCGGCTGGCGTACCTGGCCGACGCGGTCGAGCGCATGCAGGGCGAGATCGTGCGCACCCTCGGCGGTGAGCAGGTCGAGGCCGAGCTGCACACCCTGATCCACCGGATGCTCGCCGCACCGGTGGCCACCGGAGCCGACCGGGTCGGCTGACCCCCCGCTCCACCTGAGGCTTTCTTCCACGTAAAGCGGTTCGCCCCCTCCGCGGGGCGGGCCGCTTTTGTGCTGCCCACGCCCACCCCACGACAGCTGCAGAAAGTAGGGAAGTCATGTCCCAAGTCGTCGACGCGCCGGTCGGCCTGTGGGCCGGCACGGTGTTCTACGGCACGACGGTCGAGGAGTTCACCGTCAACCTGGAGAGCGACGGATCCGCCCAGCTCAAGACCGCGGAGACCGGCGGTGAGGGCACCTGGCGGCGGACCGGCGAGGACACCTTCGTCTTCACCATCACCGAGCGCCTCGACGAGGGCGACTCGGGCGTGTCCGGGGACACCGAGGTCACCGGCATCGACCACCTGATCATCAACATCGACGCCAAGCTCTTCGACACGGCCTTCCTGGGCACCGGCACCGCCGAGGTCTTCGACGCCGCCGGAAACGTGATCTTCTCCATCGCCGCTGAGACCAGGGCGCAGCTCTCGCCGGCCCCGTGACGGGCCGGCCGCGGAGGGCTGACCCGCCACGTCCCCGGTGCGGACTTCGACGAGTTCGACGAGTGCGACAAGAGAGGTATCCATGAATACGGATGTGATCGTGGTCGGCGCCGGACCGGCCGGGATGATGCTGGCCGGCGAACTGCGCCTGGCCGGTGTCGAGGTGGTCGTGCTGGAGCGGCTGGAGCGGCCGACCGGCGAGTCCCGCGGCCTGGGCTTCACCGCCCGCACCAAGGAGGTCTTCGACCAGCGCGGGCTGCTGCCGCGGCTGCCCCCCTTCGAGCTGAGCGCCGTCGGCCACTTCGGCGGGCTGCCACTGGACTTCGGCCAGCTGGAGGGCGGGCTCTTCGCGGGCAAGACGCTGCCGCAGTCCGACACCGAGGCGATGCTCGCGGGTTGGGCCCCCGGCCCCGGCGTCACCTTCCGCCGCGGCTGGGAGTGCGTCGCGCTGTCGGCGGACGACGACGGGGTGACCGCCGAGATCCAGGGCCCCGACGGCGCCCGGGAGGAGCTGCGGGCGAAGTACCTGGTCGGCTGTGACGGCGGGCGCAGCACGGTCCGCAAGGCGGCCGGCTTCGACTTCCCCGGCACGGCCGCCTCGATGGAGATGTTCCTCGCCGACCTGCGCGGCACCAACGTGCGGCCGCGGATGATCGGCGAGTCCTACCCCGGCGGTATGGTCATGGCCACCCCGCCCACCAACGGGGTGCAGCGCTTCATCGTGTGCGAGCGCGGCACGCTGCCCAAGCGGCGTACCACCCCGATCGAGTTCGGCGAGATCTCCGACGCCTGGAAGCGCCTGACCGGCGAGGACATCAGCCACGCGGAGCCGGTGTGGCTCAGCTCGTTCGGCAACGCGACCCGGCAGGCCACCGAGTACCGGCGCGGCCGGATCCTGCTGGCCGGTGACGCCGCGCACATCCACCTGCCGGCCGGCGGGCTCGGCATGAACACCAGCATCCAGGACGCGGTCAACCTCGGCTGGAAGCTCGCCGCGCAGGTGCACGGCTGGGCCCCCGAGGGGCTGCTGGACAGCTACCACGACGAGCGCCACCGGATCGGCCGGCGGCTGCTGATGAACACCCAGGCCCAGGGCCTGCTGTTCCTCAGCGGTGACGAGGTGCAGCCGATGCGCGACCTGTTCACCGAGCTGATCGGCTACGACGTGGTCGCCAAGCACCTGATCGGCATGGTCAGCGGCCTGGAGATCCGCTACGACGTCGGCGCGGGCGACCACCCGCTGCTCGGCGCGCGGATGCCCAACCGGCAGGTGGCCACCGCGACCGGCCCGCGGCCCTTCTACGAGCTGATGCACACCGCCCGCCCGATCCTGCTGGACGCCACCGGCGACGCGGAGCTACAGCGCACGGCGGCCCCCTGGGACGACCGGGTCGACGTGGTCAGCGCGCCCTTCAGCGGCCTGGCCGGCGACGACCCGCTCACCGGCACCGCGGCGGTGCTGGTGCGCCCCGACGGCTACATCGCCTGGACGGCGCCCGGTTCGGCCGCCGGTCTCGACGAGGCCCTGCGCCGCTGGTTCGGCGCGCCGCGGCCGGCCGCGGGGGACCGGCCGTGACGGACCTGGACCTCTCGCTGCCCGCCGAGGCCGTCGCGGCGCTGCGCCGGCTGACCGACCGCGCGGACCTCGCCGACCTCGCCGACCGCTATCTGCGCGCCCTGGACGGCGGCGACTTCGACCAGGCCTGGGCGCGCTCGGTCTTCACCGGCGACGTCGAACTGGACTTCCCGCCGGGCAGCCACCAGGGCATCGCCGGGGTCGCGGACTTCACCCGCGGCTTCATGGGCCACTGGGACCGCACCCACCACAACGTCTCGCACTACGCCATCGAGCCGGACGGCGACCGGGCGACCGTCGCCTGGAACGTCGTCGCCATCCATGTGCACCCCGGCTCGCCGCCGCCGCCCGCCTCCGCGCCGCACTTCTACCTCGGCGGCCGGTTCGAGGGGGTGGCGCGGCGCACCGCCGACGGCTGGCGGCTGTGCCGGCTGGAGCTGCGCGTGGTGTGGACCACCGGGCCGGGCATCCGTGAGATCGCCCAGGTCATGACCGGTACCGACGGAGAACAGGTAATCACCACATGGAAGGACGGGACAGCATGACGAAGGAGATTCCCAGTGTCGAGAGGCAGCGGGAGATCATCGACATCGTCTACAACAAGGGCCTCAACGACGGCGACCTGTCGGTGGCCGACCGCTATCTGACGCCGGACTACCAGAGCCACGGCTCCTACGACGACTCGGTGCGCGGCCCGGCCTCGTTCAAGATGACGATCGAGATGCAGCACCGGTCGTTCTCCGACATCAGGTACGAGGTCCTCGACGTCGTCAGCGAGGGCGACCGCTCCGCGATCCGCTGGGTCATGAAGGGCAAGCACACCGGCCCGTTCCTCGGTATCCCCGCCACCAACAGCGAGGTCGAGCACCACGCGCTGCTCATCCTGCGGTTCGAGGACGACCGGATCGCCGAGCGGTGGGGCATCGTCGACAACTTCACGCTGATGCGCACCCTCCAGGGCATCACCGGCGCGCTCGGCGGCCCCGGTGGCCCCGGCGGGCGTCCCGGTGGCCCGGGTGGTCCCGGGGGTCCCGGGGGTCCTGGCGGGCGTCCGATGGGCGGCCCGCCGATGGGCGGCCCCCCGGCCGGTGGCCCGCCCGCGGGCGGCCGTCCGCAGCCGGCGGGTTCCCCCTCCTGACCCTCTCCCGGGGCCGCGGCCGCGCCTGTGACGGGCGCGGCCGCGGCCCCGGGGTCCCACCGGTCCCGAGCAAGGGGAGGAGCACCCTGTGTCCACCGCACCGATCCGGGTCGTGGTCATCGTCGGCAGCACCCGTGCCGGACGCCTCGCGCCGCAGGTGGCGCAGTGGTTCGTCGGGCAGGCCGGGCAGCGCGCCGACCTGGTGACCGACGTGGTCGACCTGGTCGACCACCCGATGCCGGACGACCTCGACGACACCGCGCCCGCGGTGGTCGCGCTGCGGCCGGTACTGGCCGCGGCCGACGCCTTCGTCTTCGTCGTCCCCGAGTACAACCGCGGCATTCCCGGGCCGCTCAAGACGCTCATCGACAACTACAACGCGGAGTGGGAAGCCAAGCCCGCCGGATTCGTGACGTACGGCCTGAGCATGGCCGGCGGCGTGCGGGCGGTGGAGCACCTGCGGCAGATCCTCGCGGAGTTCCACTCCGTCGGCGTGAAGGACATCGCGATCTTCCCGCGGATCCTCAGCCACTTCGACGCCGCCGGCGCGTTCGCCCCCGAACTGGAGGGCTGCAACGCCGCGGCCAAGCTCATGCTCGACCAGCTCGTCTGGTGGGCCGACGCGCTGCGCACCGCGAAGGCCAAGCGCCCCTACCACTCCTGAGCCGAACCGACCGCACTCCCGTGGAGGACGAATCATGGACGAGACCGGCAAGGAGCTGGCCGACCAGACCTACGACGTGGCGATCCTCGGCGCCGGCATGGCCGGCGGCATGCTCGGCGCGGTGCTGGCCCGCAACGACGTCAAGGTGCTGCTGATGGACGCCGGCACCCACCCGCGCTTCGCGGTGGGGGAGTCGACGATCCCCTACACCTCCTCGATGACCAAGATCATCGCCGAGCGCTACGACGTCCCCGAGATCGCCCCGCTGGCCAGCTTTCGCGGCGTCAACGAGAAAGTCAGCCCCATGTCGGGACGGAAGTCGAACTTCGGGTTCGTCTACCACGAGCAGGGCAAGCCCCAGCAGCCCGACCAGATCAACCAGCTGGTGATCCCCGAGTGGCAGCGCACCGAGTGCCACCTGTTCCGGCAGGACTCCGACGCCTACCTGTTCAACCTCGCGGTGCAGTACGGCGCCGAGCCGTGCCTGGACACCCGCATCACCAGCATCGACATCGACCCGGCCGCCGGTGTGGTGCTGCGCTCCACGCAGGGCACGGAGTACCGGGCGAAGTACCTGGTCGACGGCGGCGGCTACCGCTCCCCGACCGCCGAGGCGTTCGGGCTGCGCGACGACCCGCCGCGGGCCCGGCACCACTCGCGCAGCATGTTCACCCACATGGTGGGCGTGACGCCGTTCGACGACGCCACCGCCGCCCAGGCGCACAAGAACCCCAGCCCCTGGCACCACGGCACGCTGCACCACGTCTTCGACGGCGGCTGGCTGTGGGTCATCCCGTTCGACAACCACGAGGGCGCGCTGAGCACCCTGTGCAGCGTCGGGCTGACGCTGGACGAGCGGGTCTTCCCCAAGGACCCGAAGGTCTCCGCGCAGCAGGAGTTCGACGACTTCCTCGCCCGCTTCCCGCAGATCGCCGAGCAGTTCACCGGCGCCCGCGCGGTGCGGCCCTGGATCAGCACCGGACGGCTCCAGTACTCCGCGTCCAACACCGTCGGCGAGCGCTACACCCTGACCTCGCACGCGGCCGGCTTCATCGACGCCCTGTACTCGCGCGGCATCACCAACACCCTGGAGGTCGTCAACTCGCTGGCCTGGCGGCTGATCGCGGCCTCCCGCGACGGCGACTGGTCCACCGAGCGCTTCGCGTACATCGACAAGGTCCAGCAGGGCCTGTACGACGTGCACGACGACCTCGTCTACAGCTCCTTCGTGGGCTTCCGCCACTACGAGCTGTGGAACGCGGTCATCCGGGTGTGGAAGGTCACCAGCATCCTGCCCACGATGCGGATCGAGAACGCGCTGCGCGACTACCTCAAGACCCGCGACGAGCAGGTGTTCCTCGACCTGGAGAACCACGAGACGCCCGGCATGCCCGCGCCCGTGGCCAAGGACATCATCGAGCTGCTCGCCTTCACCCGCACCACCTGCCAGGCCGTGGAGGCCGGCACCCTCGAACCCGCCGTCGCGGCCGACCGCATCTTCGCGCACCTGCGCGACAGCGCGTTCGTCCCCGCGCCCTTCGCCCTGGGCGACCCGGACAACCACCACTTCGAGGCGACGCCGGAGCTGCTGGAGCGGCTCGGCCGGTGGGGCACGACCCAGTCCCCGCAGCACATGCGCTCGCTGTTCGCCTGATCATCCCCAGCGCGCCGGCTCCTCGGCAGGTACCAGGACCGGACCGGACCGAAAGAGGGTACTGACATGCACAGCAGCTTGATCGTCGCGCGGATCGAACCCGGCGGCGGCAGCGACGTGGCCCGGTTGTTCGCGGACTTCGACCGCACCGAGATGCCGCACCTGATGGGCACCCGGCGCCGGCAGCTGTTCCAGTTCCGCGGCCTGTACTTCCACGTGCAGGACTTCGACGAGAACAACGGCGGCGAGCGCATCGAGGAGGCCAAGGCCGACTCGCGCTTCGTGCGGATCAGCGAGGACCTCAAGCCGTACATCCAGGCCTACGACCCCGCCACCTGGCGCTCGCCGGCCGACGCGCTCGCGACGCGTTTCTACAACTGGGAGGCGTGACGGTGTCCACCCGGCGAGTCGTCATCACAGGGGTGGGCGTACTGGCCCCCGGCGGCATCGGCGTCAAGAACTTCTGGAGCCTGCTGTCCGAGGGCCGTACCGCGACCCGGCGGGTCAGTTTCTTCGACCCCACCCCGTTCCGCTCCCAGGTCGCCGCCGAGATCGACTTCGATCCCGAGCTGTTCGGCCTGAGCCCGCAGGAGATCCGCCGCATGGACCGCTCCGTGCAGCTCGCGGTGGTCGCCGCCGGTGAGGCGGTGGCCGACAGCGGCCTGGACTTCGAGGCCCTCGACCCCTTCCGCACCGGCGTCACGCTGGGCAGCGCCGTCGGCGCCACGATGGGCCTGGACCAGGAGTACCGCGTCGTCAGCGACGGCGGCCGGCAGGACCTGGTCGACCACGAGTACGCCGTACCGCACCTCTACAACTACCTGGTGCCCAGCGCCGGCGCCGCCGAGGTCGCCTGGCGGGCCGGTGCCCAGGGCCCGACGTCGGTGGTCTCCACCGGCTGCACCTCGGGCATCGACGCGGTCGGCTACGCGGTCGAGGTGATCAGGGAGGGCGCCGCCGACGTCATGGTCGCCGGCGCCACCGACGCGCCCATCTCGCCGATCACGCTGGCGTGCTTCGACGCGATCAAGGCCACCACCCCGCGCAACGACGACCCCGAGCACGCCTCGCGGCCCTTCGACGGCACCCGCAACGGCTTCGTCCTGGGCGAGGGCTCCGCGGTCTTCGTCCTGGAGGAGCTGACCGCGGCCCGCCGCCGCGGCGCGCACATCTACGCCGAGATCGCCGGCTACAGCTCGCGCTGCAACGCCTTCCACATGACCGGGCTGCGGCCCGACGGGCTGGAGATGGCCGAGGCCATCCGGGTCGCCATGGACCAGGCGCGGATGAACCCCGACGAGATCGACTACATCAACGCGCACGGCTCGGGCACCAAGCAGAACGACCGGCACGAGACCGCGGCGTTCAAGCTGAGCCTGGGCGAGCGCGCCCGGCAGGTCCCGGTCAGCTCCATCAAGTCGATGGTCGGGCACTCGCTCGGCGCGATCGGCTCGATCGAGATCGCCGCCTCGGTGCTGGCGATGGCCGAGAACGTGGTCCCGCCCACGGCGAACCTGCACACCCCCGACCCCGAGTGCGACCTGGACTACGTCCCGCTCACCGCCCGCGACTGGCGCACCGACGCGGTGCTCACCGTCGGCAGCGGGTTCGGCGGCTTCCAGAGCGCCATGGTGCTGGCCGCCGCCGACCGGAGGATCACATGACCGCCGCCACCACCGTCGTCACCGGCCTCGGTGTCGTCGCCCCCAACGGGCTGGGCGCCGCGGCCTACTGGGACGCCACCCGCGGCGGCAAGAGCGGCATCGGCCGCGTCACCCGCTTCGACCCGTCGCAGTACCCCGCCCGGCTGGCCGGCGAGGTCCAGGGCTTCGTCGCCGAGGACCACCTGCCCGGCCGCATGATCGTGCAGACCGACCACATGACGCGGATGGCGCTGGTCGCCGCGGACTGGGCGCTCGCCGACGCCTCGATCGAGCCGCGCGGCCTGGACGGCTACAGCATGGGCGTGGTCACCTCCAGCTCCGCGGGCGGCTTCGAGTTCGGCCAGGGCGAGCTGCAGAAGCTCTGGAGCCGCGGCAGCCAGTACGTCAGCGCCTACCAGTCCTTCGCCTGGTTCTACGCCGTCAACAGCGGCCAGATCTCCATCCGGCACGGCATGAAAGGCCCCAGCGGGGTCGTCGTCAGCGACCAGGCCGGCGGTCTGGACGCGCTGGCGCAGGCCCGCCGCAAGATCCGCAGCGGCACCCGGCTGATGGTGTCCGGCGGGGTCGACGCGACGATCTGTCCGTGGGGCTGGGTCGCACAGCTGGCCGGCGGCCGGATGAGCACCAGCGACCAGCCCGCCCACGCCTACCTGCCCTTCGACGCCGACGCCTGCGGCCATGTGCCCGGCGAGGGCGGCGCCATCCTGATCCTGGAGGAGGCCGGTGCCGCCGCCCTGCGCGGCGCCCGCGTCTACGGCGAGATCGCCGGGTACGGCGCCACCTTCGACGCCCCCGCGGGCACCGGACGCGACGGGGCCTTCCGCAAGGCGATCGAGGTCGCCCTCGCGGACGCCGGGGCGGACGCGGACGACGTCGACGTCGTCTTCGCCGACGCCGCCGGCATCCCGGAGCTGGACCGCGCCGAGGCCGTCGCGATCAACCAGGTCTTCGGCGAGCGCGGGGTGCCCGTCACCGCGCCCAAGACGATGACCGGCCGGCTCTACTCCGGCGCCGGAGCCCTGGACACGGCCACCGCGCTGCTGTCCGTCCGGGACGGCGTCATCCCGCCCACCGTCAACTCCGACCCGGCCGCCGACTACGGCATCGACCTGGTCACCGGCCGTCCCCGGGTGCGCCCGGTCCGCAGCGCGCTGATCCTGGCCCGCGGCTACGGCGGCTTCAACTCGGCGCTGCTGGTACGGGCCGGCGGCCGCGCCACCACCGGATCGGACTCCACCGAAGGGACACGCTGATGACTGCCCGGCAGTTCACCCTGGACGACCTCAAACGCATCCTCGTCGAGTGCGCCGGCGCCGACGACGCCGTGGACCTCGACGGCGACATCCTCGACCAGGGCTTCGAGGAGATCGGCTACGAGTCGCTGGCCATCCTGGAGACCGGCGGCCGGATCGAGAACGAGTACGACGTCATCATCGACGAGTCCGTGCTGTCGGTGCACGTCACCCCGCGCGAGCTGATCACCGCGGTCAACGAGCTGCTGACGGTCTCGGCATGAGCGCCGCCGACCGCCCCGTCGCCCTGGTCTCCGGGGCGACCAGCGGGATCGGCCTGGCCGTCGCCCGTCTGCTCGCCGTCCAGGGGCACCGGGTCTTCCTCGGCGCCCGCGACGCCGGCAACGTCGAGGCCACCGTCAAGGAGCTGCGCGCCGAGGGCCACGAGGTCGACGGCCGCACCCTCGACGTCCGCGACGACACGGCCGTACGCGAGTTCGTCGCGGCCGCCGTCGACCGGCTCGGCACCGTCGACGTCCTGGTCAACAACGCCGGGCGCAGCGGCGGCGGTGTCACCGCCGACATCCCCGACGAGCTGTGGCACGACGTCATCAACACCAACCTCAACAGCGTCTTCCGGCTGACCCGCGAGGTGCTGACGACCGGCGGCATGCGGCACAAGAGCCGCGGCCGGATCATCAACATCGCCTCCACCGCGGGCAAGCAGGGCGTCATCCTCGGCGCCCCCTACTCGGCGTCCAAGCACGGCGTCGTCGGCTTCACCAAGGCCCTCGGCAACGAGCTGGCCCCGACCGGCATCACCGTCAACGCGGTCTGCCCCGGCTACGTCGAGACGCCCATGGCGCAGCGCGTCCGGGAGGGCTACGCGACCGCGTACGACACCACCGAGCAGGCCATCCTGGAGCGCTTCACCGCCAAGATCCCGCTCGGCCGTTACTCCACGCCCGAGGAGGTCGCCGGTCTGGTCGGCTACCTCGCCTCGGACGCTGCCGCCTCCATCACCGCCCAGGCCCTCAACGTCTGCGGCGGCCTGGGCAACTTCTGACCCCCGCGACCCCGCGACAGGAGGAACGAGCATGACACAGCCCGTGGTTCGCGAAGTCGAGCACGAGATCACGGTCGCCGCCCCGGCCCGCGAGGTCTACCGGCTCATCGCCGAGGTGGAGAACTGGCCGCGGATCTTCCCGCCCACCATCCACGTCGACCAGGCCTCGCAGGGCGCCGGACGTGAGCGCATCCGGGTCTGGGCCACCGCCAACGGCGCGCCCAAGAACTGGACCTCGCAGCGCGCCCTGCACCCCGACACGCTGCGTATCGACTTCCGCCAGGAGGTCTCCACCCCGCCGGTCGCCGCGATGGGCGGCGCCTGGATCATCGAGCCGCTGTCGGCCGGGCAGTCCCGGGTCCGGCTGCTGCACGACTACCGGGCGATCGACGACGACGCCGACGGCCTGGCCTGGATCGACCAGGCCGTGGACGGCAACTCCCGCTCGGAGCTGGCCGCGCTGCGCGCCAACCTGGAGTTCGTCGTCGGCTCCGAGAAGCTGACCTGGTCCTTCGAGGACACCGTCCACATCAACGGCAGCGTCAAGGACGTCTACGACTTCATCAACGAGGCCGGCCTGTGGTCCGAGCGGCTGCCGCACGTGGCCCGGGTGAACCTCCAGGAGCCCGAACCGGGCCTCCAGGAGCTGGAGATGGACACCCGCTCGCCCAACGGCTCGGTGCACACCACCAAGTCCTACCGGGTCTGCTTCCCGTACGACCGCATCGTCTACAAGCAGACCACCCTGCCGGTCCTGATGAGCCTGCACACCGGCCGCTGGAGCTTCCGCCCCACCGCCTCCGGCGTCGCGGCCACCTCCCGGCACACCGTCGTGCTGCGCCCGGAGAACGTCACCTCCGTGCTCGGCCCGGACGCCGGCGTCACCGAGGGCCGCGAGCACGTCCAGCACGCCCTGAGCACCAACTCCCGCACCACCCTCGGCTACGCCAAGACGTACGCCGAGTCGCGGGCCTGATCCCACCAGCGCACCCCCCACGAGGAGGACCACATGGGCAACAAGCTCTCCGGCAAGACCGCGCTCGTCACCGGGGCGAGCCGCAACATGGGCCGCGCGATGGCCCTGCGGCTGGCCGCGGACGGCGCGCTGGTCGCCGTGCACTACAACACCGCCAAGGACGAGGCCGAGGCCGTCGTCGAGACCGCCCGGCAGGCGGGCGGCAAGGCCTTCGCGGTGGGCGCCGAACTCGGCGTCCCCGGCGACGTCGACACGCTCTTCGAGGCCCTGGAGGCGGGCCTGACCGAGCACGCGGGCTCCACCGCGCTGGACATCCTCGTCAACAACGCCGGGGTGCTGGGCGGCATCAAGCCGGAGGACACCACCTCCGAGCAGTTCGACCGGATCCTCGCGGTCAACGCCAAGGCGCCGTTCTTCCTCATCCAGCGCGCGCTGCGGAACATGCCCGACGGCGGCCGCATCGTCAACATCTCCTCCGGGCTGACCCGCACCTCCAACCCGGACGAGATCGCGTACGCGATGTCGAAGGCCGCCGTCGAGATGCTCGGGCTGCACTTCGGCAAGTACCTCGGCCCGCGCGGCATCACCGTCAACAGCGTCGCCCCCGGCATCACCCGCAACGACAACCCGGTCTTCCAGATGCCCGAGGTCGTCACCGCGATGGCGTCGCTGTCGGCCTTCAACCGGGTCGGCGAGCCCGAGGACGTCGCGGACGTCGTGGCCTTCCTCTGCTCGGAGGACGCCCGCTGGATCACCGGCGCGTTCATCGACGCCAGCGGCGGCACGCTGCTCTGACCCGCACCACGGGCCCCGCGCGTACGGCGGCCCTGCCCGACCGCCGTACGCCCCTCCGTACGCCCCTCCGGGCGCCGCCCGGACCCTGCCCCGGGCCGTGCCCCGGACCTTCACCGCCGACGAGCCCCGCCGAGGAGCCCCTCCGACAAGCGCCGCCCCCGAGAACCGCCGTCCCCGACCGCGGGAGCCGCCATGAAGACCGCGCCGCAACGGACCGCGACCGGCACCGCCCCGCCGCCCGGGGGCCTGCTGGCCGTCCTGGCAGGCAACATGCTCATCGACGCCCTGGAGGTCTCGGCGACCCTGGTCGCCCTGCCCGCCCTGGGCCAGGACTTCCACCTCGCGCCCAGCACCGCCCAGTGGGCCATGACCGCCTTCGCCATCGGCTTCGGCGGCCTCATGCTCTTCGGCGCCCGGGTCGTCGCCATCCACGGCGCCCGCCGCGCCTACCTGTGGGCGCTGCTGGCCTTCGCCGCCGCCTCGCTGGTGGCCGGTGTGACCGGCAGCTTCGCGCTGCTGGTCGCCTGCCGCGTGGTGAAGGGCTTCTGCGCCGCGCTCACCGCGCCCACGGGCCTGGCCATCATCATGAACACCTTCCCCGAGGGCCCGCACCGCAGCCGTGCCATCTCCGTCTACACCGTCTTCGGCGCGGGCGGCTTCACCGGCGGACTGCTGCTGTCCGGCCTGCTCACCGACATCAGCTGGCGGTGGACGCTGGCGGCCCCGGCCCCCGCCGCGCTGCTGCTGTTCCTGCTGGGCCTGCGCATGATCCCGCGCTCCGCCCCCGCCGCCGGGCCGCGCCGCCGCTACGACGTCGCCGGCGCCCTGAGCGCCACCGGCGCCCTGGTGTGCCTCGACCTGGCCATCGCGTCCTCACCCGCGCACGGCTGGTTCAGCGCCCAGGTCGGTGCCGCCGCCGCCGGGTTCGCCGTGCTGTGCGCGCTGTTCGTCGCGGTGGAGCGTACGGCCAAGGACCCGCTGGTGCGGCTGCCGCTGCGCACCGGCGGCACCATGGCCCGTTCCGCGCTGGGCGCCGGCGCGCTCAACGGCTCCTACCTGGGGCTGCTGGTCGTCGTCACGTTCCAGTTCCAGACCACCCGGGGATGGTCGCCGCTGCAGACGGCGCTGGCCATCCTCCCGGCGAGCGTCCCGCTGGCCCTCGTCGCCCTGCACTCCGGGCGCATGATCGCCCGCTTCGGCACCCGCCGGCTCATCGCGTACGGCGCCCTGCCGCCGCTCGTCGGCTACCTGCTCTACCTGCGGCTGCCCGCCCACCCCGACTACGTGACCGCGGTCCTGCCCACCATGATCCTGGTCGGGCTGGGCTTCGTGCTGTCGTTCGCCGCCCTCAACACCCAGGCCACCTCGGGCCTCGCCCCCGCCGAGCGCGGCGCCGCGGCGGCCCTCTACCAGAGCGCCGTCCAGATCGCCGCGGTCGTGGCCCCCGCCCTGGCCGCCGCCCTCTTCCAGAACGGGCTGGGCGGTACGGGCAACGGCGGGCTGCGGCCCGCGGTATGGCTGGTGGTCGCGATCGGCGCGATCGGACCGGTGGCCGCACTGACCACGTACCTGCTGCCGCGCCCGCCGCGGCGCGCGACCCCAGGAGGACAGGAACCATGGACGAGGCGAGTATCTGGGTGAAGGCCGCCCCGGAGACGGTGTGGGCCCTGGTGGCCGACCCCACCCGCTACGGCGAGCTGAGCCCGGAGAACATCGGCGGCCGCTGGGCGAACAACTCGGTCCCGCGCGCCGGGGCCGTCTTCAAGGGCACCAACAAGCGCGGCGTCATGCGCTGGACGACCACCTGTACGGTCCTGGAGTACGACGCGCCCAAGCGCTTCTCCTTCCAGGTCACCGAGTCGAACATGCGCTGGGGCTACCGCCTGGAGCCCGAGGCCGGCGGCACGCTGCTCACCGAGTGGCGCGAGCACGCCGGGCCCATGCCCGTCGCCGCCCGTATCTTCACCGCCTCCCGGCTGCTCGGCCGGGACCGCGAGCAGATCATGGTCGACGGCATGCGCACCACCCTGGAGCAGGTCAAGCGCGCCGTCGAGACCGGCCGCGGGTAACCGGCGATGCGCGGTCTGAGCCGGTACGAGAGCGCCGTCGCCCTGCGCTACGGGATCGCCGACACCGCCGACTTCACCCGGCAGGCACTCGCGATCCTCGACACCCGCGCGGGCGACTACCGCGGATACGGCGTCACCCGGGCGCTGATCCACCCCCTGACCCTGCACCTGGCCACCCACCCCGGGCACGGGGGCGTACGGCTGCGCACCGGCGGCGCGCCGCACACCACCGACCCCGGCACGCTGGAGCTCGACGCGGCCATCGAGCCCGGCCCGCGCGGCAGCCTGCGGCTGGCCGGGCTCGGCCCCGTACCGCTGCCGCTGCGCCGCGGCACCGTGGACGCCGTGCGCTGCGCGACCCTGGTCTTCGGCCTCGGCGACATCGACAGCGACGGCCCGAGCGCCGAATTCGGCGTCACCGTACGCCCCGAGGCCGGGCTCCAGTGCGCCTACGCCTCCGGCACCGCGCGCGACCCGTACACACCGCGCTGGGAGATCTCGGTGCGCCCGGCCGCCGTCGCCCACCGCTCCCCGTCCGTGCCGGCCGCGATGGGGTGGATCGCCGCGGACTGCCTGGCCTGACGACCGGCCGTCCCCGCCGGGAAGGAGCCCGTGCCCGTGCCCGCACCGCTGCGACGGTTCCTGCTCCTGGTCGGGCGGGCCCTGCGCGACTACGGCTACTTCCACATCTGCCCGCCGCCGCTCCCGCCACCCGCCCCGCCGCCGGGAGCGCCCCCCGCCCCGGGCCACCCGGAGAAGCTGGTGCCGCTGCCCGACCACGAGCGCCGCTGGTGGCAGGACCTCGAAACCCGTCTCACCGGCGGCGGTTCCGCCGACCGGCCCTGAACGACCCCTGAACGACCCCCTGAACGACCCCCTGAACGACTCCTGACCGCGCGGCCCTCGGGCCGCGCGGTCTTTTTTTGTTTTCCGGCCTCTCCCGCGCTCCTCCCGCGCTCTTCCCGGCTCGTGCGGGGTCAGCCGAGCCAGGCGGGGGAGAGGGCGGACGCGGTCAGCGGGGCCGGGGCGCCGGTGCCGTCGGCGGGGACGGTGAACAGGTCGGAGCCGTAGTCGCCGGGCAGCGAGTAGGAGAGCGTGTCGCCGTCGACCCACACCGCCTGGTCGTCGACGTTGCGGGACTCGGCGGTGGGATGGTCCTTCAGCGTCGCCAGGTCCAGGACGTACAGCCGCCAGGGGGCGTCGGGGTCGAGACCCGGGACGCGCTTCTTGAAGGCGATGCGCGTCCCGTCCGGGGAGAGCGAGGGGCACTCGACGTTGGTGCGCAGCGTGACGGCGGTGCGCGTCGCCACGTCGCCGCGGATCAGGTACGTGCGGCCGCCGGTCGCGGCCGTGGCGTAGAAGTGCGTGTCGTCCGCGAAGGTCACGCCCCAGTAGTTGAGGTCGGCGGCGCGCAGCCGCTTGCCGTCGCGGGTCAGCGTGTAGTCCTCCAGCGTCGGCTGGAGGGCGCCGGTGCGGGTGTCCAGGATCGTGGTGCGGGTGGAGAAGTTGGTGCCCGCGTACGAGTCGCCGCCGACGAAGACCGTCCAGGCCGCCATCCGCCCGCTGGGGGAGACCCGGGCGCGGGTCGGGATGCCCGCGAGGTCCACATGCCGGGTGGTGCGCAGGTTCCGGTCGAGGACGAGGGCGCGGTAGCTGTCGTTGACCGCCCCGCGCTCCGCCTGGAGGCACACCCCGGTGCCGCCCGCGGCATAGAAGCGCAGGCACTTCACACCGGAGGCGGTGCGCGGGCCGTTCGGATCGGCGGCCGGGACGCTGGCCAGCTCGTCGCGGTGCGGGCCCCACGCCATGGAGCGGAAGACGATCCGCCGCCCCGCGCCGGGTGCGAGCGACACGTCCCCGGCGTGCACCGCGGGCCCGCCCGCCTGCACCTGGTTCTTCCGGTCCGCCCGGTCCGCCGCCCGCCACACCGCGACCCCGCCGACGAGCGCGAGCACCAGGACCCCGGCGAGGAGGACGAGCAGCTTGCCGCGCGTGCTGAGGGGGGCGTCGTCGGAGGGGCGGGCGTCCTCTTCCGCCGGTCCCGGGCCGTCCTCGCTCATCCGATCCCCTCCGCGGGTCGCAACCGTACCGACAGCAGCACGCTCGCCAGCAGCGCGACCGCCGCGCCGGTGAGCGCCGAGCGGTCGCCGAACGCGGTCCAGGCCGCGCCGAAGGCGATCGAGCAGAAGAAGCGGGCGGCCGCCTGGCCGGTCTGCACCAGGGCGAGCCCGCTGGAACGCAGCGCCGCCGGTACGGAACCGGCCGCGGCCGCCATCAGCACCCCGTCGGTGGCCGCGTAGAACGTGCCGTGCAGCGCGAGCACCGCGTACGGCAGCACGCCCGCCCGCACGTGCGACAGCAGCAGCCCGTACGCCAGCAGCAGCGCGAGGTGGCCGCCGACGAAGACGCGCCAGCGGCCCACCCGGTCCGCCCACCGGCCGAGCGGCACCGCGAGCAGCAGGAACGCCGCCGCCGTGCCCAGCGGCAGCAGCGCGAACCAGCGGTCGGGCACCCCGAGGCGGCGCTGGAGCATGAGGTAGACGAAGGAGTCGCTCACGGTCGCCAGGCCCAGCGCCATCGCGCACAGCGCGAGCCCGCGCAGCTCCCGCCGCCCGAGCAGGGCGACGGCGGCCCGCAGCGAGGCCCGCGGCGCGTCCTTCCCGGGCGTGTCCGCCGCCTCCCGCACCCGCGAGGGCACGAACAGCAGCAGCACCAGCACGCCCACCGCCGCGACGCAGAAGCTCACCGTGAAGACCGCGTCGTAGCCCTCCGCCGCCCGGCGCAGGATCAGGAAGGCGACCAGCGGGCCGAGCAGCGCGCCTGTGGTGTCCATAGCGCGGTGCACGCCGAAGGCCCGCCCGCGCGCCCCCGGTTCGCTGGAGAGCGAGATGAGCGCGTCGCGCGGCGCGGTGCGCAGCCCCTTCCCCGTACGATCGGCTGCGAGCACCGCGCCGATCAGCGGCAGGGTGTGGACGGCGAGCAGCAGCGGCTTGCACAGCGCCGACAGCCCGTAGCCGAGGACGGCGACCCGCTTGTGCCGTCCGCCGCGGTCGGCGAGGTGGCCGCCGACGAGCCGGACGAGCGCGCTGAAACCGTTGTAGACGCCGTCCAGCAGACCGAAACCCAGCGGGGACAGGCCGAGTCCGGTGACCAGGTAGAGCGGCAGCACCGCGGTGACCATCTCCGAGGAGACGTCCGTGATCAGGCTGACCGCGCCCAGCGCGAGCACGGTGGAGGCCACGGCGGACCGCCGCCCGGGGCGTGACGTGCCCCGGGCGGCGGCCGGCGAGGCCACCGCGGGTGTGCTCGCGCGGCTCTCGCTGACGTACATCGGTCAGCTGGACCAGATGCCGGTGATGTCCGACGCCGAGGCGGCCTGCCCGGCGTGCGAGGACGTGCCCGCCAGGTCCTCCAGCGTCCGCAGCAGGTTGTAGTGGTTGTAGGTGGTCGACACGGACGAGCCCGCCTTGACCGGCTGGCCGTAGAAGACGGTCGGGATGCGGTTGCCGCTCAGCGAGTTGTCCTCGTCGAAGGTGACGACGAGCAGGCTGTTGTGCGTCTTGGCCCAGGTCGCGTACGCGCCCAGGTTGTTCTTGATCCAGGTGTCACCGGTCGACACCGAGCAGTCGTGCATGTCGCTGCACAGGTTGGGCACGACGAAGGACGTCGTCGGCAGCGTCGAGTAGTCGGTCGGGAACTGCGCGAAGGTCTTCGCGGACGAGGTCGGCACGTTGGAGAAGCCGAACCACGGGTTGTGCTTCTGCGCGTAGTTGCCGCTCTTGCAGGTGGTCGAACCCTGGCTGGGCAGCGTCTCGTTGTAGCTGCCGAACGTCTTGCCCGCGGCCGCGACCTCGGAGCCGAGGTTCGCGGCCGAGCTGAAGCCGATGGAGACACAGCTGTCGGACGTGACGCCCTGCGTGGAACCGGAGAACAGGGCGTAGTAGTTCGGCTGGCTGGGGTGGGTGATCGCGTGGCTCTGCGTCAGGTTGGCGCCGCCGGTCGCGAGCGAGTTGATGTACGGGGCGCTGGAGCTGCCGATCACCTGGCTGTAGGCGTGGTTCTCCATGACCACCACGACCGTGTGATCGGGCGTCGGTACGGAACCGGCCGCCTGGGCGTTCCCGCCGAGCCCGGCCCACAGGCCGGCAGAGGCGGCGGCGAGCCCGCCGGCGGTCAACAGGGCGGTACGGCTACGGCTGCGCACGGATTACCTCCGGTGAGGGGGGTGGGGGAAGGACGCGCGTGCGATGTGCATGCCAAAGCTAGGTGCGCGCGCCGTACGCCCGAACGGTGCGCGAGGTGAAGAACGGGCGAACGCTGCGGTACGCGCGGCGTACGCAGGGTGAGCGGGTCAGCCCAGCCTGCCGCGCAAGGCCTCGCAGCTGAGCGTGCGTGCGGGCTGCCAGGCGAAGCCGGTGACCTCCTCCGCCTGGAGGGCGGTGACGTCGGCGACGTCGGCGGCCTCGGTGCGGAAGAGGTAGCGGACGTCGTAGTGCTGGTGGGCGGGTTCGCCCTTGGCGGGGTTGGCGGGGATGGGGTGCACGTCGATGTGCAGGGGGATGGGGCTGACCGGGGTGACGCGCTCGGCCGGGATCCCCGTCTCTTCGCTCAACTCCCGCAGGGCGGCGCTGAGGAGCGTGTCGTCGCCGTCCTCCAGATGCCCGCCGGGGAAGAGCCACGTACGGAGGGCCTTGTGCCGGATGAGCAGGACGCGCCCGTCCGGCCGGAGCAGCAGTGCCCCGGCGGTGACGTGCCCGCGGAACTCCTTGCGCGAGGTGATGGTGCCGGGCGTACCGGCGAGGGAGTCGGCGAGTGCGCCGAGCCCGTCCCCGTCCTCGGGGTACCGGTCCAGGTAGCAGCTCAGGGTGTCGCGAATGTGCTGGGCGGTGATGGCCATGGGTCCTCGTCAGCGGTTGAAGGCGGCGAGCCAGGAGCCGGCGATGACGGCTCGGTCGGCGGCGGGCAGTTCGTGCATACCAGGCGCGAGCCTGTTGCGGCGCCTGCGTACGGGCGAAGTAGCCGCCGACGTCGAGGAGGACGACGCGTTCCCCGGCGGCTCGGGTCTCGATGTACTCCACGGCCTGGTCGGGGTCGATGAAGGCCTCGCGGGAGAGCGGGTCGCAGGGCGCGATGCGCTCGACCTCGCGCTTGGCCGCGGGGGAGACGGACTTGGGCTTCGGGAGGACCGCCCGCAGCTTCGAGGCGGCGGCCACGGCCTTTACGAAGCTGGGGCGTTCGGGCAGCAGGTGCGTGACGAGGAACGCGGACGGCGGCTCATCCGTGCGGAAGCGGGTCGCGACCCTGCTGAAGTAGGCGTCCAGGCGGGCGCGTTCGAAGGACTCCACGGTTCACCTCTCTTCCGGGGTGTCGGGCTGGCGGGGTGTGATGAGGATGAGGTGTTCGTCGGAGTCGGCGGTCCACGGGAGAACAGGTCCGCGTACGGGTCGGAGGACGTAGACGCCGTGGCGGACGTCGGTGATGACGGCCTGGCGGCCGGTGGCCTCGTCCGTGACCTGGTCGCCGACCCAGGGCCGTCCGTCGCGGGTCATGCGGCGGGGTCTCCTTCGAGCAGGCCCCAGACGCGCTTGCCGAACGGGAGGGCGTCGGTGCCCCAGCGGGCGGTGAGCGCTTCGACGAGGTTCAGGCCGCGCCCGCACTCGGCGAGGTCCTCGGCGTCGCGCCGCTCGGGCCGCTGCTTCGACCGGTCGACGACGTCGATCCGGACCTGCCCGTCCGCGGGGCGGCTGACCGTCACCCGGATGAGCCGCCCCTTCGTGTGCCGGGCGGCGTTGGCGACCAACTCCGTGACGACGAGGGCGCCGTCATCCGCCAGGCCTTCGAGGCCCCATGCGCGGAGGGCGGTACGGACGAGCAGGCGGGCGTCGTCGGCGCTTTCTGCTGCGCAGGAAAGGGTGCGGGAGTAGTCGGGGCCGATGGGCGGGTGCCGTATCGGCTCCGGGGCCTGCCCTGTCGTCTGGGTGGCGGCCGTTTTCTGCGGGGCCTCCATCTCGCCCTCCCGGTGCGTAGCGGTGGTGGGGCTTCACGCTACGTTCGGTGAGCGGGCGGATACAGACGCGTTCCGTGGTCCTTTGACGGCACGTCAGCAACGCGGGTGCACGGAGCGTGCACCTTATGGCGCGGCGAAGAAGGCCGCGAGTTCGCGCTGCGCCGCGCTCGTACGGCCGCTGAGCTGCTGCACGTCATGGAAGGTCTGCGCCGCCATCTGCTGGTGCCGCAGCCACTCAGGGGTCTCCGCGTGGAGGCGCTTCAGCACTCCCAGGGCGTCGGCCTTGTGCTTGAGGGTGGCGTGCGCCGCTGCCACGTCCAGCAGGTGGCGGCGCATGAAGGTGCTGTCACCGGCCTGCGCGACGCGTTCGGCCAGGCTGATCACCATGGCGGGGTGGTCGGCGACGAGGTGGTTCTCGATGCCCTGGAAGGCCACCGTCCGCCAGTCGAAACGGCCCCAGCTCGACTCGGACACGGCCGTGCCGCCCGCGAGCGCGGCCCCTGCGGTCCGGCCCATGCGCAGCATCTCCCGGGCCTCGGCCGCCCGGTTGTTGCGCGCCGCCGCGGCGCTCGCGTGCACCAGCAGCTTGCCCCAGGCGCCCAGGTCCCGCCTCGACGCACGGGAGATGCGCGGCTCGACCGCCTCCGCGGTGGCGACGCTCACCTGCTCGGCCTCGTCGAGACGCCCCTGCCGCATGAGCAGCCAGCCCTGCTGGTAGACGGCGCCGGCGAGCAGATCCAGCGCGCCCACCGCGAGCGCGTCGGCGATCGCGTCCCGCAGCGCGATGTGCGCGAGGTCGTACGCGCGGACCTGCGTGAGGTAGCGGCCCGCCATCTGCAGCACGTCCGAGCGGATCCGCAGCGCGGCCTCGTGCTGGGCCCCGCCGTCGAAGTGGGCGACGGCCGCGTGCGCGGAGTGCACCAGCGGCGGCAGGAGTTCGGCCACGGTGGCGTAGGCGTCGCGGTGGTACGCGCGGGCCACCGTCCCGACGGCCTCGCCCAGCCGCGCGAGATCGGGCTCGCCGACCTCGGCACCGGGGGCCGCGATCCGGCCGCCCGGCCCGACCGGCGGGGTGATCGCCTGGCGGAAGTACAGCAGCTCGACCTTGTCCCCGTCGTCCCGCCGGGTGTGGTGCGGTCCCGCCGGATCCAGCAGCGTGGACGTCCGCACGCCGAGCACCCGCGCGATCGCGTGGTACGTCTCCAGCCGCCCCGTCCCCCCGCCTTCGAGCTTCTTGACGACGCTGAGGGAGAGCCCGGTCCGCTCGGCCAGCTGCTCCTGCGTCAGCCCGCGCGAGAGCCGCGCACGTTTGAGGACGTCGCCGGGCAGAACCCCGGACGGATGGTCGGCACGGTAAGTCATGCTGGACTCCGATGTTCTGACCCCTCGACACTAGGAACGGTACGTCGCCGCCTTCCGCGGAGCCACAGGTTCAGGTCGGTCGTACACCCAGGCATGACGACGACGTCCGTCCGTCCCCCACGGAGGGAGCGACTCATGCGCCTGGGCATCACCGGCCACCGAGGGCTGTCCGCGGAGGTCGAACAGCGGGTCCGTGACGGCTTGCGCCAGGTGATCGCGCGGCACGGCGCCGACGAACTGGTCGCCGTCTCCTGCCTCGCGGACGGCCCCGACTCCTGGTTCGCCGAAGCCGTACTCGACCACGGCGGCCGGATCGAGGCCGTGATCCCCGCCGACGAATACCGCGCGGGCCTCCCGCCCGAGCACCACGCGACGTACGACACGCTGCTGCACCGGGCCTGCGAGGTGCACCGCACCGGGTTGCAGGAGTCGACCTCCCGAGCGCACCAGGCGGCCAGCGAGATCATGGTGGGCCTTGTCGACAAGCTCGTGGCCGTCTGGGACGGCAAACCCGCCCGCGGCTACGGCGGCACCGCCGACGCGGTCGGCTACGCCCGCACGACCGGTGTACCGGTCGAAGTGGTCTGGCCCGAAGGGGCCGGCCGGGACTGAAGGAGCCGTGCATGACGACCGCCCCCGCTCTCGACCTCCGTCACTACACGCACGACGACCTGCCGCGGATACGGCAGACCATCCTCGACGTCCACGCCGCCGCGTACGCAGGGGACATGACGGAGTTCGACGAGCGCTTCCCCTGGTTCGTCGACCACTGGGGCGGCAACCCCGGATTCGCCTGCGTGATCGCCTACGACGGGGACGACGCGGTCGGCTTCGCCTACGGGGCCCCGGGGACACCGGGGCGCGAGTGGTGGCGCGACCACCTCGACCCGGCGCCCGAGAAGCACCGCACCTTCTCGTACTCGGAGCTGGCCGTCGTCCCGCGTTGGCGGAAGAAGGGCGTCGCGGAACAGCTCTCCCGCGCCCTCATGGACGGCCGCGCGGAGGACCTGGCGGTGCTGCTGGTGGACGTCCAACACCCCCGCGTCCAGGCCCTCTACGAGTCCTGGGGCTACCGCAAGGTCGGCGAGCGCCGGCCGTTCCCGGACTCGCCGGTGTACGCCGTGATGATCGCCGAGCTGCCGCTGACGTAGGCCCCGGAGGTACCGCGCACCCGGGTGCCCCGCACCACCGGTCAGAGCACGGGCAGCCGGTCCGTGGTCGCCGGGGAGCGCCGCTCCTCCAGCCAGAAGAGGTAGACGCGGAGGTGCGACGCCAACTCGCCCTCGATATAGGCGGCGTACTCCCGGGCGGCGGCGGCCACCCCTTGTCCGGCCTTCGCGTCGTCGGCCTCCCAGTCCGCCCGCCGATCCGCCAGGTACTCGACGACCCGCCGCCGCTCCCGCCACCACTCCCGGACCGACGCCGGTGTCCAGCGGCTGTCCCCGTCACAGCCGTACCCGCCGAAGACCTCCTGCTGGGCCGCATCGACCAACTGCCGTAGCTCCGCCGGATTCCGCGGCTGCCGGTACACGTACTCGGTGAAGTGGTCGGCCTCGTAGAGAACGAGCCCCGGGGCGTGGATCCGTCCCGTCCCGCAGTTGTCGGTCTCGGCCCCGTAGAACGGCCCCGGTACGTTGAGCCACTTCCGCTCCGACCACTGCCCCCGGAAGGAGCCACGGGCGTCGCCGAGCAGAGGCACCGCGTCGAAGTAGAGGTCCACGGCGGCATGCTAACCACGTGCGTCGGCCGCTCCTGTGCCTGCCCGCGTTGCCCGCCGCCTCACCCGTCCGCCTCATTTCCGATCTCCGCCCAGACCGTCTTCCCGATCCCGTGCGGGCGCGGGGTGACGCCGTGCCGGACGGCGAGTGCTGCCACAAGAGCGAGGCCGCGGTGCGACTCGTCGTCGGGGCCCGCGGTACGGGGGCGGGGAAGCGCGTCACCCGCGTCGGACACCTCCACGCGGACGAGGTGGGTCTCAGTGCGGGAGATGCGCAGGGCGATCTCGCGTCCGGGGGCGCTGCGCGCGTGCCGGACGGCGTTGGTGACCAGTTCGCTGACGACCAGGACGACCGTGTCGGTGGCCTCGGAGGGTGCGCCCCACTCGGCGAGCGTCCGCCGGGTGGCGGCCCTGGCGTAGGCGACGCGCTCGCGGCGCCGGGGGAACTGCACGTCGAGTACCGGGCCGTCGGTCGATTCGGGCAGGGACATGCGGGACCTCGCTGAGGTGGGTGCGGATACGAAATACATCTCTAGAGATGTGACTTCATGGAAGCATCTGAAACCCCTTCATGTCCCGGGTTCTCTAGAGAACTCCCGCGTGTGAGTGAACGTCGGTGCCCGTGGTTGCCGGTCAGGTCGTCTTAGGATGTCTAGAGATGATCAGGAAGGACGATCGATGACGACCGCGGGCAGCCGGCCGGAGGCGAAGTACCAGCGCATCGCGCGGGAGCTGAGGGAGCAGATCGAGAATGGGCGGTACGGGCCCGGGGAGCGGTTGCCGGGGGAGAACGACCTCATGGCGGGGTACGGGGTCGCGCGGATGACGGCGCGGCAGGCGCTCGGCGTGTTGCAGGCCGAGGGGGTGGCGGAGGCGCGGAAGGGGGCCGGGGTGTTCGTGCGGGAATTTCGGCCCGTGCGGCGGCGGGGGATCGCGCGGCTCGCGCGGGAGGGGTGGAGTGGCGGGCGGTCGGTGTGGGAGGCGGATGCCGAGGGGCGGGAGCTCGGCGTCGAGGTGGGGGAGGTCGGGGTGGCGGAGGCGCCGGACGCGGTGGCGGGGGTGCTGGGGACGGGGGCCGTGGTCGTGCGGCGGCGGCGCTTCGTGCTGGACGGCAAGCCGGTGCTGCTCGCGACCTCGTACTTTCCGGCGGGGATCGTCACCGGGTCCCGCGTGGCGGAGGAGGACACCGGGCCCGGCGGGGTGTACGCGCGGCTCGCCGAGCTGGGGTACGAGCCCGTGCGGTTCCGGGAGGAGGTCCGGGCGCGGATGCCCTCCGGGGAGGAGGCGCGGCGGTTGGAGCTGAGGGCCGGCACGCCCGTCGTGCTGGTCTGCCGCACGGCGTACACGGGTGACGGCACTCCCGTCGAGGTCAACGAGATGGTGCTCGACTCCGCCGCCTATGTGCTGGAGTACGCCTTCGGGAGCTGAGCGCGTGGCGCAAGAACGACCCTCACCGCGCCCCGCGGCAGCGGAATCGCTCATTCCAGGGGCGGGAACCGGACACCGGTGCGGGTCGCGCGGGACAGGCCCCATGCGTAGAGTGCCTCCAGGACGGGGGCGAGGCTCGCGCCCTCTTCCGTGAGGCGGTATTCGACGACCTCCGCGCCTTTGGGGCCGGTGGCCGTGCGGTGGATCAGGCCGCGGGATTCCAGGGTGCGCAGCCGCTGGACCAGCATCTTCTCGCTCACGGCGGGGATCCGGCGGCGCAGTTCGCCGTAGCGGTGGACGCCCTCCTTGAGGTGCGAGAGGATCACCGTGGCCCACTTGCCGCCGATGATCTCCAGGGTCAGTTCGACGGGGCAGGAGGGGCCCCGGGGCGGGGGGACGGTCGTCATCTGAGGTGTCCTGTTCCGGCTACGTACCACCCGGTGGGTTCTTGCCACCGGCCCCGTGCCTTGTTTGGGTCGTTCCATGATTGTCGAGTACATCCGTTACCGGATCGCGGAATCCGACCGGCAGGGGTTCGAGCAGGCGTACGCGCGGGCCGCCGTACCGCTCGGGCAGGCCGAGCAGTGCGTGGACTACGAGCTGGCGCGGTGCGCCGACGACCCGGGTGCGTACACGCTGCGGATCCGCTGGACCTCCGCCGCGGACCATCTGGAGGGCTTCCGCAAGGGCGAGCACTTCCCGGCGTTCTTCGCCGAGATCAGGCCCTACGTCCAGGCCATCGAGGAGATGCGGCACTACGAGGTCACCGACGTCGTGGGCAAGGGCGGCTCGGTGCCGACGCTGTACGCGTGGGCGGGCGGCGCGGAGGCCTTCGACCGGCTCTTCACCCGCTTCTACGCGCGTGTCGCGGAGGACGAGGTGCTCGCGCCGGTCTTCGCCGGGATGAGCCCGGACCACCCGCAGCACGTCGCCGCCTGGCTCGGCGAGGTCTTCGGCGGCCCCGCCCGCTACAGCACCGGGCACGGCGGGCACCGCCACATGGCGGCCCGGCACCTGGGCCGGGGCCTGACCGAGGAGCAGCGGCGGCGCTGGGTCGCGCTGCTCACCGACACCGCGGACGAGGTCGGGCTGCCGGGCGACCCGGAATTCCGCGCCGTCTTCGCGTACTACCTGGAGTGGGGTACGCGGATGGCGCTGCTCTACTCCGGCCCGAACCCGCCGCCGCTGCCGGAGTCGCCGATGCCGCGCTGGGACTGGGGCATCACCCCGCCCTACCGCGGCTGACCCGGCCGCCCGGCCCGCCCTGTGACCCGCCCCCACGCCGGGGCGCGGGTCACAGGGCGGGCCGATATGGTGGACGGGACGGACCGGGAGGGCCGATGCAGGGACGCCGCAGCAGTACGTTCACCCGACTGCTCCGGCACGGGTTCACCGACCCCGCGGGAGCCGAGCGGCTGCTCGACGGGGACGCGCTCGCGGAGGTCCGTACCGATCCGGTCCTGCTGGAGGCGCTGGGCGCCACCGCGGACCCCGATCTCGCGCTGCTCGGGCTGGTCCGCCTGGTGGAGGCGCTCGCGCCCGAGGAGCGCCGGGCGCTGCTGGACACCGTGACGACGGCGAAGCCGCTGCGCGACCGGCTGCTGGGCGTGCTGGGCGCGTCCGAGGCGCTCGGCGACCATCTGGCCCGGCACCCCGCGGACTGGCACGCGCTCGTCACGTACGAGGCCGCCGACCTGCACCCGGGGGTCGCCGAGTTCGAACGGGGCCTGGCCTCCGCCACCGATCCAGACGCGCTGCGCGCGGCCTACCGGCGCTGCCTGCTCGGCATAGCCGCCCGCGACGTGTGCGGGACCAGCGACCTGGTGCGTACCGCCGCCGAGCTGGCCGACCTCGCCACCGCCACGCTGCGTGCGGCGCTGGCCATCGCCTCCGCCGAGACCCCGCAGGACGCCGCGGCCGCCCGGCTCGCCGTCATCGGCATGGGCAAGTGCGGCGGCCACGAGCTGAACTACGTCTCGGACGTCGACGTCATCTTCGTCGCCGAGCCCGCCGACGGCGTCGCGGAGACCGAGGCGCTCCAGGCCGCGACCCGGCTCGCGGTGCGCATGATGCGGATCTGCTCCGACACCACCGCCGAGGGCACGATCTGGCCCGTCGACCCCAACCTGCGGCCCGAGGGCAAGAACGGCCCGCTGGTGCGGACGCTGTCCAGCCACCTGGCGTACTACGCGCGCTGGGCGAAGACCTGGGAGTTCCAGGCGCTGCTCAAGGCCCGCCCGGTCGCGGGCGACCCGACGCTCGGCGCCGACTACCTGGCCGCGATCCGCCCGCTGGTGTGGCAGGCCGCCGAACGCGACCACTTCGTCACCGACGTGCAGCAGATGCGCCGCCGGGTCGTCGACAACATCCCCGCCGCCCAGGTGGAGCGCGAGCTCAAGCTCGGGCCCGGCGGCCTGCGGGACGTCGAGTTCGCGGTGCAGCTGCTCCAGCTCGTACACGGCCGCACCGATCCCTCGCTGCGCAGCGCCACCACGCTCACCGCCCTCGGGCAGCTCGCCGAGGGCGGCTACGTCGGCCGCGCCGACGCCGCCTCGCTGGACGCCGCCTACCGCTTCCTGCGGCTCATGGAGCACCGCATCCAGCTGTACCGGATGCGCCGCACCCACCTCGTCCCCGACGACGAGGCGGGCCTGCGCCGGCTCGGCCGCGGCCTCGGCTACCGCTCGGAGCCGGTCGCGAGCCTCAACCGGGAGTGGAAGCGGCACGCCATGGAGGTGCGGCGGCTGCACGAGAAGCTCTTCTACCGCCCGCTGCTGGAGTCCGTCGCCCAGCTCGGCCCCGGCGACACCCGGCTCAGCACCGACGCCGCCCGCCAGCGCCTCCAGGCGCTCGGCTACGACGACCCGGCCGCCGCGATGCGCCATCTGGAGGCGCTCGCCAGCGGGGTGAGCCGTGCGTCGTCCATCCAGCGCACCCTGCTGCCGGTGCTGCTCGGCTGGTTCGCGGACTCCGCCGACCCGGACGCCGGCCTGCTCGGCTTCCGCAAGGTCTCCGACGCGCTCGGCAAGACCCCCTGGTATCTGCGGCTGCTGCGTGACGAGGGCGCCGCCGCCCAGCGGCTGGCCCGCGTGCTGTCCTCCGGGCGGCTCGCCCCCGACCTGCTGATGCGCGCCCCCGAGGCCGTCGCGATGCTCGGCTCCGCCGAAGGCCTGGCCCCGCGCGACCACACCGCGCTGGAGCAGGAGGTGCTCGCCGCGGTGGGCCGCGCCGACGGCCCCGAGCAGGCCATCGCCGCCGTCCGCGGGGTGCGCCGCCGCGAGCTGTTCCGCACCGCGGCGGCCGACCTCATCGACACCTACGGCGACGACGTCGAGCGGGAGGCCGACCGGGTGCCGCCCGCCGCCCTCACCGACCGGGTCGGCTGCGCGGTCTTCGGCCTGACCTCCGCGACGGTCGCGGGCGCGCTGCGGGCCGCCGTCAACGCCGTGACCGACAACGACGCCCGGCCGCTGCCCACCCGCTTCGCCGTCATCGGCATGGGCCGCTTCGGCGGCCGCGAACTCGGCTACGGCTCGGACGCCGACGTGCTGTTCGTGCACGAGCCCTACGACGGCGCCGACCAGGAGGAGGCCGGGCGCGCCGCGCTCGCCGTCGCCAACGAGCTGCGCCGGCTGCTCCAGATCCCCACCGCCGACCCGCCGCTGCTGGTCGACGCCGACCTGCGGCCCGAGGGCAAGAGCGGCCCGCTGGTCCGCAGCCTCGCCTCCTACGAGGCCTACTACCGGCGCTGGTCGCTGGTGTGGGAGAGCCAGGCCCTGCTGCGGGCCACCCCGGTCGCCGGCGACGAGGGGCTCGGCGGGCGCTTCACCGCGCTCGTCGACCCGCTGCGCTACCCGGCGGACGGCCTGGAGGACGAGGCCGTACGCGAGATCCGCCGGCTCAAGGCGCGGATGGAGTCCGAGCGGCTGCCGCGCGGCGCCGACCCGACGCTGCACGCCAAGCTGGGCCGCGGCGGGCTCTCCGACGTCGAGTGGACGGTGCAGCTGCTCCAGCTCCAGCACGCCGGGCGGCTCCCCGAGCTGCGCACCACCGGCACCCGGACCGCGCTGGCCGCCGCCACGGGGACGGGGCTGATCGACCCGGCGGACGCGGAGGTGCTGGACGAGGCGTGGGTGCTGGCCACCCGGGTCCGCAACGCCGTCATGCTGGTCCGCGGCCGCCCCGGCGACACCTTCCCCGGTGACGCCCGCGAGCTGGCCGCGGTCGGCCGCTACCTGGGCTTCCCGCCCGGCCACGTCGGCGACATGCTCGACGACTACCGCCGCCGCACCCGGCGGGCGCGGGCGGTCGTGGAGCGCCTGTTCTACGAGGGCTGAAACCGCCCCCGGCCAACCAGGGGCCGGGCCCGTACGGCGACGACGGCGGACACCTCACGACCGCGCGGGCCGGGCCCTCACGACCGGAACTTGCGGCCCCGCACGACGCCCCCGCCGTCGCCCGCCTTGTCCTCCAGTATCAACGCGCCCGTCGCGAACTTCGGCAGCGCGTACACCCACCGCCCGTAGATCAGGCACACCACGCCGAAGCCGAAGGCCAGGCACACCGCGCCGCCGACCGCGTCCATCCAGAAGTGGTTGCCGGTCGACACGATCACCAGCAGCGTGAACACCGGGTACAGACCGCCGAGGATCCGCGCCCACAGCGGTTTGGCCAGCGAGATGACGGTGATCCCGCACCACAGCGACCAGCCGATGTGCATCGACGGCATGGCGGCGTACTGGTTGGACACCTTCGCCAGGCTGCCCTGCGACAGTGAGCCCCAGGTGTGGTGCACCAGCACCGTGTCGATGAAGCCGCCGCCCGCCATCAGCCGCGGCGGCGCCAGCGGGTAGGCCCAGAAGCCGATCAGGGCCACCCAGGTGGTCACGAACAGCACCAGCCGGGCGGGGCCGTAGCGCGACGGATGGTAGAGGTACAGCCACACCAGCACACCGATGGTGATGAAGAAGTGCAGCGTGGCGTAGTAGTAGTTCATCCCCACGATCAGCCACGTCACCGAGTCCATGGTGTGGTTGACCGAGCGTTCGAACGCCAGCCCGAGGTGGTGCTCGAAGGACCAGACGTCGGCGGCGTGCCGCAGCGCCGTCTCCTTCTGCTCCGGGACCGCGTTCCTGATCTGCGAGTACAGCCAGTAGCTGACGCCGATCAGCAGGATCTCGAACCAGAACTTGGGCTGTCGTGGGGTGCGCAGCCGCTCCAGCAGCGTACGGGCCAGGCCCGGCTCACCGGTACCGCTCCCACCGGACGAGCCGGACGTGCCGGACGTGGCGAGGGCGGCCCGGGATCCGCTGGAGCGCTGCGCAGAGGCGGAGTGGTCATCCGTCTGATTCGCGGTCTTCGCAGTCGGTTCCCCCATAGGACACCAGTCTGCCAGATGTGTCCCCTGGTACGGCTCAGACTCCCGCCGGATCGTCGCCCGACCGGGTGGTACGCGCCACCGCGCCCTGCGCGGGCAGCGGTGCGCCCGGCGCTCCCTGCGCGCCCTGCCCGCTCGGACCCGCCGCCGTCGAGCCGCGGACGACCAGCTCGGGCAGGAACACGAACTCGCTGTGCGGCGCCGGGGTCCCGGCGATCTCCTCCAGCAGCGCGTTGACCGCGGCCTGGCCCATCGCGGTGACGGGCTGCCGGATGGTGGTGAGCGGCGGGTCGGTGAAGGCGATCAGCGGCGAGTCGTCGAAGCCGACGACCGACACGTCACCGGGAACGTCGAGGCCCTGCTGACGGGCCGCCCGGATCGCGCCGAGCGCCATCATGTCGGAGGCGCAGACGATCGCGGTGCATCCGGCCGATATCAGCGCCCCGGCCGCGGCCTGCCCGCCCTCCAGGGTGAACAGCGAGTGCTGGATGAGCCCCTGCGCCTCGTCCTGCGTCATGCCGAGCACCTCGGTCATCGACGCGACGAAGCCCTCGATCTTGCGCTGCACGGGGACGAAACGCTTCTGCCCGACCGCGAGGCCGATCTGCCGGTGCCCCAGCGCCGCCAGATGGGTGACCGCCAGCCGCATCGCGCCGCGGTCGTCGGGCGACACGAAGGGGGCGTTGACCCTCTCCGTGAAACCGTTGATGAGCACGAAGGGCACACCCTGGCCCTGCAGCCGGGCGTAGCGCTCCATGTCCGCGGTGGAATCGGCGTGCAGGCCCGAGACGAAGATGATGCCGGCCACACCCCGCTCCACGAGCATCTCCACCAGCTCGTCCTCGGTGGAGCCGCCGGGCGTCTGGGTGGCCAGCACCGGCGTGTAGCCCTCGCGGGTCAGCGCCTGCCCGATGATCTGCGCGAAGGCGGGGAAGATCGGGTTCTCCAGCTCGGGCGTGATGAGCCCGACCAGGCCCGCGCTGCGCTGGCGCAGCCGGACGGGGCGCTCGTACCCCAGCATGTCGAGCGCGGCCAGCACTGATTCGCGGGTGGTGGCGGACACGCCGGGCTTGCCGTTGAGAACCCGGCTGACCGTCGCTTCGCTGACCCCCGCCTGCGCTGCGATGTCTGCGAGCCGCGCGGTCACAGCACCGGATGTTATTGGACGGAATGCCACCACGTCAGATCGCCCACCAAATTGTCGTGTCAGCGGCAATTGTGACGGCGACGCCGCCGGTGCCGTGAGAGTCACCGTTCGTCCCCGTGTCCCCCGCGCGGCTGGACAGCAGCGCGCGGCCGCCCGGCACGGTCACCGTGACCGGTTCCGCGGTGAGGTTCACCAGGCACACGAAGCCTTCGCCGCCGTCCGCGGCCGCCGCGTCCCGCCGGAAGGCCAGCACGCCCTCGGGCGCGTCCAGCCACTCGACCCGGGTGCCCGCGCCCAGCGCCGGGTGGCTGCGGCGCAGCTCCAGGGCCGAGCGGTACATCTCCAGCGTGGAGTCCGGGTCGCCGGTCTGCGCCTCGACGCTCAGCCCGGCCCAGCTCGCCGGCTGCGGCAGCCAGCTCGGGCCGCCCGCGACCGGCCCGAAGCCGTACGGCGGCTCGCCGCCCGACCACGGGATCGGCACCCGGCAGCCGTCGCGGAAGCCGTCCTGCCCGGCGGCGCGGAAGAACGACGGGTCCTGCCGCACCTCGTCCGGCAGGTCGGTGACGTCCGGCAGGCCCAGCTCCTCGCCCTGGTAGAGGTACGCCGAGCCGGGCAGCGCGAGCATCAGCAGGGTCGCGGCCCGCGCGCGGCGCAGGCCCAGTTCGGCGTCGCCCGGGTCGCGCAGCTGGGTGCCCAGACCCGGCGGGTTCGCGAAGCGGGTGGTGTGCCGGGTGACGTCGTGGTTGGACAGCACCCAGGTGGCGGGGGCGTCGACCGCGCCCATGACCGTCAGCGAGCGGTCGATGACCCGGCGCAGCTCGGCGGCGTCCCAGGAGGTGCCCAGGTACTCGAAGTTGAAGGCCTGGTGCAGCTCGTCGGGCCGCAGGTAGAGCGCCGCGCGCTCCAGGGTGGGCGTCCACGCCTCGGCCACCCCGATGCGCTCGCCCGGGTACTCGTCGAGGATCCGCCGCCAGCCGCGGTAGATCTCGTGCACCCCGTCCTGGTCGAAGTACGGCATGGGCGCGCTGCCCAGCAGCGACAGCTGCTCGGCGTGGCCGATGTCGGGCAGGCCCGCGGCCTTGACCAGGCCGTGCGCGACGTCGATGCGGAAGCCGTCGGCGCCGAGGTCGAGCCAGAAGCGCAGCACGGAGCGGAATTCGTCGTGCACCGCCGGGTGGTCCCAGTTGAAGTCCGGCTGCTCGGGCGCGAAGAGGTGCAGATACCACTCGCCGGGCGTGCCGTCCGGGTTCGTGGTGCGGGTCCAGGCGGGGCCGCCGAAGATGGACTCCCAGTCGTTGGGCGGCAGTTCGCCGTCCGCGCCCTTGCCGGGGCGGAAGTGGAAGCGGTCGCGCATCGCGCAGCCGGGGCCCTCGCGCAGCGCCTGCTTGAACCACTCGTGCTGGTCGGAGCAGTGGTTGGGCACGAGGTCGACGATGATCCGCAGGTTCAGCCCGTGGGCGGTGCGCACCAGGTCGTCGGCGTCGCTGAGGGTGCCGAACATGGGGTCCACCGCGCGGTAGTCGGCCACGTCGTAGCCGGCGTCGGCCTGCGGGGAGGCGTAGAACGGCGACAGCCACACCGCGTCCACGCCGAGGTCGCGCAGGTACGGCAGCCGGGCGGTGATGCCGGGCAGGTCGCCCATGCCGTCACCGTTTCCGTCGGCGAAACTGCGCGGGTACACCTGGTAGATGACCGCATCGCGCCACCAGTCTCTGTGCCCGGCGGCGGCAGCGGGAGCGGCGGCGGAGCGGGGCGCGTCGGAGAGGTGCTGGCTCATGGATTCCCTTGTCGGGTGCGGGTCCGCCGCCCCGCCCCGGAGCGACCGGGGCGGGCGGTGGACGTACGTACGTGCGTGCGGTGCGGGGTGCGGGGGGATGCGGGGGAGGGGCGCGGTCAGCCCTTGGTGCCGCCGGCCGTCAGACCGGTCACCAGGTGCTTCTGGACGAGCAGGAAGACGATCGACGCGGGTATCGCGATGAGCACCGACGCGGCGGTCATGGAGCCCCAGTCCGCGCGCTGGTCGGAGGCGAAGGTGCGGATGCCCGCGGCCAGGGTGGAGTGGTCGCTGCTCATGAACTGGGCGGCGTAGGCCACCTCGCCCCACGCGGTCAGGAAGCTGTAGAAGGCGGTGACGGCCAGGCCCGGCCGGGCCAGCGGCACGATCAGCCGCCAGAACGTGCCGAAGGGCGTGAGCCCGTCGACGCGGCCCGCCTCGTCGATGTCGCGCGGGATGGTGTCGAAGTAGCCCTTGAGCATCCAGGCGCAGAACGGCACCGCGATGGTGCAGTAGACGAGGACCAGGCCGGCGTAGGTGTCGATGAGGTCGAGCTGCGCGAGCAGGTTGTACAGCGGCACGATCAGCACGGCCATCGGGAACATCTGCGTGACGAGGAAGGTCCACATCAGCGACTTGTGCCCGGGGAAGCGCATGCGCGAGATCGCGTAGCCGGCGCTCGCCGAGACCAGCACGCCGAGCACGGTCGTGGCACCGGCCACGATCACCGAGTTGCGGAACCACGTCGGGAAGTCCGAGTGCAGCAGCACGAAGCGGTAGTTGCCCAGGCCCAGGTGGTGCAGCACCTCGTGCGGCTGCTGCCAGGCGGAGCTGGGGCCGAGCGAGATGAACAGGATCCACAGCACGGGGAAGACGGCGATCGCGCTCGCGACCAGCAGCGTGGCGTGCAGGGCTATCGAGGCGCCGCGGCTGCGTTCGCCCCGGGAGCGGCGCCGGACGGCGGCGGGCCGGGCGGTCGTGGGGGCGGCGGCCGGGCCGGTGTGGGTGGTGGCGGTCATGGTGATCCGGCTCCTAGGCCTGCTCGGGCTTCAGCTTGCGGCGGTAGAAGGTGGAGAAGGCCACGAGGATCAGCAGGATGACGATCCCGTAGGTGGCCGCCCCCGAGTAGTCGGAGACCCCGGTGAACGCCTTCTCGTAGGCGTAGGTGACGAGGATGTCGGTGTCGCCGGTGGTGTTGTTGCCGAGCAGCAGGTAGATGATCGCGAACATGTTGAACGTCCACACCGTGCTGAGCAGCACCACCGTGCTGGTCACCGGGCGCAGCCCCGGGAGGGTGACGTTGACGAAGCGCTGCCAGGGGGAGGCGCCGTCCATCTCGGAGGCCTCGTACAGCTCGCCCGGGATCGCCTGGAGGCCGCCGAGCAGGGCGACCATCATGAAGGGCACGCCGACCCAGATGTTCACCATGATCACCGCGATCTTCTGCGACAGCGGCGAGCCGAGCCAGTCCTGCGCGGGCAGTCCGACGCCGGTGAGGATGTCGTTGAAGACGCCGTACTGCGAGTTGAGCATGAGCCGCCAGGCGAAGACGCCGATGAAGGCCGGCACCGCCCACGGCATGATCAGGCACAGCCGGTAGAACAGCCGGAACTTCACCTTGCGGTTGAGCAGCATCGCCATGGCCAGGCCGAGGGAGTAGGTGATCGCGACGCACGCGACCGTCCACACCAGCGTCCACTCCAGCCGCGGGTAGAAGTCGCCGTCCTTGCCGGACAGCACCTGCCAGTAGTTGTGCAGGCCCACCCAGTGGTAGCTGGCGCCGATGTGCACCGGGCCGATGTCCTTGGCGACGTTCGTCTCGTTGGCGTTCGTCAGCGACAGGTACGCGCCGTAGCCGAGCGGGTAGAAGACCAGGACGGCCAGCACGATCACGACCGGGGCGACCATCGCCCAGGCGTACCAGTACCGGTCCCACGAGCGCCTGATCGCGGTCATCAGGCCGGGCCGCGGCTGGCGCGGCGGGCGGGCGGCCGTCCCCGGGGCGGGGTCGTCCATGGTGGCGGTGGTCATCGCTCCTCGGCTCTCTCGGCTGTGCCACGGCGGTGCGTGGGGATGGCGGGCGTACGGCGGGGGGTGCGGCGGCGGGGGGACCGGACCGGCCGGCCGGGCGCGTGGACCCTGCCCGCGGGTAGCGGGCGGGGCCCCGGCCGGCCGGTCCGGGGTACGCGGGCGGCTACTGCACGGTGTAGCCCGGCAGCAGCTTGCCGAACTCCTTGGCCGCCGCGTCCAGGCCGTCCTGGACCGAGGTCTTGCCCTGGAGGATCTTGATGTACTCCTGCTGGAGCGGCGTGAACAGGCTGCCGACCTGCGGGAGCGCGACGCGCGGCCGGGCGGTGTCCATGATCGGCTTGAAGCCCGCGATGGTCTGGTTCTTCAGCACCTCGGGGGTGTAGGCCGACGTCCGGGTGGGCAGGGTGCCGTTCTTCGCGGCGATCGTCTGCTGGCTGGCCGAGGACGTCATGAACTGGGTGAAGAGGTAGGACGCGTCCAGGTTCTTCGAGCCCTGGTAGACCGCCAGGTCGTGGCCGCCGGTCGGGGCCTGCGCCTTGCCGGTCGAGCCCGCCGGGACGGGGGCGTAGCCGAGGTTGTCCGCCTTGCCCTGGAAGGCCGAGCCGGTCAGGTCGTCGCCGACGGACCAGGGGCCCTGGATCAGCATCGCGACCTTGCCGGTCTTGAACGACGTCTGCATGTTGTCGTACGCGCTCGCGAAGTCGATCTTCAGCGAGGACGTGTCGTAGATCTTCTTCGCCTCGGTGACGGCCTTGACCGCCTCCGGCGAGTTGATCGTGACCTTCTTGCCCGACGGGTCGGCCAGGTCGGCGCCCTCACCGAACAGCACGGGGAAGAGGAAGTACGAGTCCGGGTTGATGTACGTGCCCGCGACGCCGGGGACCTTCGCCTTGATCGTGGCGGAGTCGGCGATCAGCTCGTCCCACGTGGCCGGCGGCTTGGCGATGCCGGCCTTGGCGAAGATGTCCTTGTTGTAGAGCAGGCCGAGGGTGTCGGTGACCGACGGCACGCCGTAGGTCTTGCCCTCGTACTTGGTGGTGTTCATGGGGCCCGTGAGGAAGTCCTGCGTGTCGCTCAGCGCCGCGGTGCCGTCCAGCGGGGCGATGTAGTGCAGCGAGGCGTACTCCGGGATCAGACCGACGTCGGTGCGGATCACGTCGGGCGCGCCCTTGCCGCTCTGCGCCGCTGCCTTGAACTTCTGCTCGACGGTGCCGAAGTCGACGTTCTGGTAGTCGACCTTGATCTTCGGGTACTTCGCCTCGAAGTCCTTGATGAGGGCCTGGTAGGTCGGGGCCTCGTTCTTGGCGTCCGAGGTGTCCCAGTAGGTGATCGTCCCGGAGACCGCCGCCGGGTCCTTGGCGGGCGCCGCCTTGTCGCTCTTGTCGCTACCACTACCGCCACAGGCGGTTGCCCCGAGAACGATGGCCGCGGCCATCGCCACGGCGGATATGCCGCGTCGCATACCTGACTCCTTGATGAGGGAAGTGCCCGTTCGCCCAGGCCAGGCTGGCTGCCGGCCGATGTCGTCCCTGCGGGGCCGTCGGGCTGGGCAGGAAGGTAACAGCGTTGTAATGGCTTGCGAAAGAGGCTGCAAGAAATTTTCTGCAAGATCCTTCATCCGTGACGCGCCCGTGACCTGCGCGTGCTCCGGCGTACGCCGTACGGCGGGCCGCTCGTACGCAAGCCCGAGCCGTACCGGCGGGTGCGCGGCCGGTACGGCCCGGCGCGCGGACGGGTCCGGGCGCGGGGTGAACTGCCGGACGACGGGAAGTGGTTACAGACTCTTGCTGCAACGGCCCTCGCGGGGATACCTTCCCGGACAGCTTCGGCACCGACGCCGCAGTGGCGACCGGTTCATGCGCGTGGACCCGGGCGCGAGGCTGTCCCCAGCAAGGAGAACCGCCCGTGGCCCTGGACTTCAGGCTGCCCGCGTACCGGACCCGGACCCGGACCCGTAATCACCGCCGCCGTATACGGCGTGTGGCCACGGCCACCGCCCTCGCGGCGCTGGCCGCCCTCGTCCCCCTCGGCCCGGCCGCGGCCGCGCACGGCGCGCCGCAGCCGCCCGCGCCGCCGTCCGACCGGGCGCTCGCCGGGCAGGCCGCCCGGCACGACGACACCCGCGAGCAGTTCTACTTCGTGATGCCCGACCGCTTCGCGAACGGCGACCCGTCCAACGACCGCGGCGGCCTCACCGGCAGCCGCCTCACCACCGGCTACGACCCCACCGACAAGGGCTTCTACCAGGGCGGCGACCTCAAGGGCCTCACCCAGAAGCTGGACTACATCAAGGGCCTCGGCACCACCGCCATCTGGATGGCGCCGATCTTCAAGAACCAGCCCGTGCAGGGCACGGGAACCGACGCCTCAGCGGGCTACCACGGCTACTGGATCACCGACTTCACCCAGGTCGATCCGCACTTCGGCACCAACGACGACCTGCGCAGGCTCATCTCCGCGGCCCACGCCAAGGGCATGAAGGTCTTCTTCGACGTCATCACCAACCACACCGCCGACGTCGTCGGCAACACCGACAACACCTACGGCTACCTCGCCAAGGGCGCCTTCCCGTACCTCGCCGCCGACGGCACGCCCTTCGACGACGACACCTACGCCGACGGCACCAAGGGCTTCCCGAAGGTCACCGCCGCGTCCTTCCCGCGCACCCCCACCGTGCCCGCGGACCAGAAGCACACCAAGGTGCCCGACTGGCTCAACGACCCCACGATGTACCACAACCGGGGCGACTCCACCTTCGCCGGCGAGAGCGCCGACCAGGGCGACTTCAGCGGCCTGGACGACCTGTGGACGCAGCGCCCCGAGGTCGTGCACGGCATGGAGCAGATCTACGAGAAGTGGGTCGCGGACTTCGCGGTCGACGGCTTCCGCATCGACACCGTCAAGAACGTCGACATGCCCTTCTGGACCCAGTGGGCCACCGCCCTCGACGCGTACGCCGCCCGGCACGGCCGCAAGAACTTCTTCCTCTTCGGCGAGACCTACGACGCCGACCCCGCCGTGACCTCCCCGTACGTCACCCAGGGCCGCCTCGACGCGACGCTCGACTTCCCCTTCCAGGACGCCGCCCGCGCCTACGCCTCGCAGGGCGCCGCGCCCGCCAAGCTGGCAAACGTCTACGGCCAGGACTACCGCTACACGACCGACAAGGCCAACGCCTACGAGGAGGTCACCTTCCTCGGCAACCACGACATGGGCCGCATCGGCAGCTTCCTCGCCCAGGACAACCCCGGCGCGAGCGACGCCGAACTGCTCAGGCGCGACGAGCTGGCCAATGAAGTGATGTTCCTCGGCCGCGGCAACCCGGTCGTCTACTACGGCGACGAGCAGGGCTTCACCGGCGCCCCCGGCGGCGACAAGAACGCCCGGCAGACGATGTTCGCCTCGCACGTCGCCGACTACCTCGACGACGACGAGATCGGCACCGACCGCACCGCCGCGAGCGACGCCTACGACCCGCAGCACCCGCTCTACCGCACGATCGCCGCCCTGTCGCAGCTCACCAAGGCCCACCCGGCGCTGCGCGACGGCGTCCAGACCGAGCGCTACACCGCGACCGGCGACGGCCCCGGCGTCTACGCCTACTCCCGCACCGACGCCGCCAGCCGCGACGACTACCTGGTGGCCGTCAACAACGCCACCACCGCGCAGAAGGTCACCGTGCCCACCGGCAACACCGCGGGCGCCGCCTACACCGGCCTCTACGGCACGACCGGCTCCTTCACCACGGACGGCGGCGGCAGCCTCACCGTGACCGTGCCGCCGCTCCAGGCCGTCGTGCTGCACGCGGCCAAGCCGCTGCCCAGGCCCGCGACCGCGCCCCAGCTCACCCTCACCGCACCCGCGGCGGGCGCCACCGGCACCGTCGAGCTGTCCGCCGACGTCAGCGGAGGCGGCCTGAACCGCGTGGTGTTCGCCGCCCAGGTCGGCAACGCCCCCTGGAAGGTGCTCGGTTCGGCCGACCACGCCCCCTACAAGGTGACGCAGGTTGTCACCGCCGCCACGGCCGCCGGAACCCCCGCGCGCTACAAGGCCGTTGTGGTGGACGCGAGCGGGCGCACCGCCTCCGCGACCGCCGCGACGGTGACCGGTACGGCCCCCGTCACCGCGCCGCCGACCGCGATCAGCCACGACTACGCGATCGTGCACTACAAGCGCGCCGATGATGACTACGCCGACTGGAACCTCTACGCCTGGGGCGACATCGCCGACGGCGAGGCCACGACCTGGCCCGCCGGGCACGCCTTCACCGGCCGCGACGCCTACGGCGCCTTCGCGTACGTCAAGCTCAAGCCCGGCGCGTCCAGTGTCGGCTTCATCGTCGTGAACAAGGACGGCGTCAAGGACACCGACGGCGACCGCACGATCGACCTCACCACCAGCGGCGAGGTCTGGATCAGCCAGGGCAGCCCGGCCGTGGCCACCAGCGCCCCGGACGGCGCCTACCCGCCGCAGGACACCACCAAGGCCGTCCTGCACTACCACCGCGCGGACGGCCAGTACGACGGCTGGGGCCTGCACACCTGGACCGGCGCCGCGAACCCCACCGACTGGACCGCGCCGCTCAAGCCGACCCGGATCGACTCCTACGGCGCCGTCTACGAGGTGCCGCTCGCCGCGGGCGCCACGTCGCTGAGCTACATCCTGCACAACGGCGACACCAAGGACCTGCCCAGCGACCAGTCCCTCGACCTCACCGGCACCGGCCACGAGGTGTGGCTGCTCGACGCCACCCCCGCCTACCTGCTGCCGCAGCCCCAGGGCAGCGGCGCCGACCTGGACCTCGGCAAGGCGCAGGCCCAGTGGATCGACCGCGACACCGTCGCCTGGCAGACCACCGCCCCCTCCGCCTCCCAGCAGCTCGTCTACGCAGCGGACGGCGGCATCACCGTCAAGGACGGCGCCCTGTCCGGCGAGGGCAAGTGGCTGCGGCTGACCAAGCTCCCCGGCGGCCTGACCGCCGCGCAGCTCGCCAAGTTCCCCCAGCTGAAGGGCTATTCCGCCTTCAGTATCGACCCGCGTGACCGCTCCCGGGTCCGCGAGGCGCTGCGCGGCCAGATCGTCGCGACCCAACGGGCATCGAGCGGCGCCCTGCTGGCGGCGACGGGTGTGCAGACGCAAGGTGTGCTCGACGACCTCTATTCGGCCGCTGCCCAACACGCCACGCTCGGCCCGGTGTTCGACACCCACGGCAGGCCGAGCCTGTCGGTGTGGGCGCCGACCGCGCACAAGGTCGCGCTGGAGATCGGCGGGAAGACCGTCCCGATGCGCGAGGACACGGCCGGCGGCGTGTGGTCGGTCAGCGGCCCCACGTCCTGGACGGGCAAGACGTACCTCTTCGACGTGACGGTGTGGGCGCCCAGCGTCCAGCAGCTCGTCGTCAACAAGGTCACCGACCCCTACTCCGTCGCGCTGACCGCCGACTCGAAGCAGAGCCTGCTGGTGAACCTCGACGACCCGAAGCTCGCCCCCAAGGGCTGGTCCGGCGAGCACAAGCCCGCCGCCGTCCCCATGAGCCAGGCGCAGATCCAGGAACTGCACATCCGGGACTTCTCCGCCGCAGACACCACCGTCCCCGCCGCCGACCGCGGCAAGTACGCCGCCTTCACCGACACCTCCTCCGCGGGCATGACGCACCTGCGCGACCTCGCCACCGCGGGCGTCAACTACGTCCACCTGCTCCCCGCGTTCGACTTCGCGACCGTCCCCGAACGCACCGCCGACCAGACCACCCCCGACTGCGACCTGTCCTCGTACGGGCCCGCGAGCGACGCCCAACAGGCCTGCGTCACCGCCCAGCAGGCCACCGACGCGTACAACTGGGGCTACGACCCCTACCACTTCACCGTGCCCGAGGGCTCGTACGCCAAGAACCCCGACGGCGCCGACCGCACCCGGGAATTCCGCCAGATGGTGCAGGGCCTCAACGGCGCGGGGCTCCGCGTCGTCATGGACGTCGTCTACAACCACACCTCCGCCGCCGGCCAGGCCGACACCTCCGTGCTCGACAAGATCGTGCCCGGCTACTACCAGCGGCTCATGCCCGACGGCTCCGTCGCCAACTCCACCTGCTGCGCCAACACCGCACCCGAGAACGCCATGATGGGCAAGCTCGTCGTCGACTCCATCGTCACCTGGGCCAAGGAGTACAAGGTCGACGGCTTCCGCTTCGACCTCATGGGCCACCACCCCAAGGCCAACATCCTCGCCGTCCGCAAGGCCCTCGACGCGCTCACCCCCGCCAAGGACGGCGTCGACGGCAAGAAGATCATCCTCTACGGCGAGGGCTGGAACTTCGGCGAGGTCGCCGACAACGCGCGCTTCGTCCAGGCCACCCAGGCGAACATGGCCGGAACCGGCATCGCGACCTTCTCCGACCGCTCACGGGACGCCGTCCGCGGCGGCAGCCCCTTCGACGCCGACCCCGGCGTCCAGGGCTTCGCCTCCGGCCTCTACACCGACCCCAACTCCTCCACCGCCAACGGCACCCCGGCCGAGCAGAAAGCCCGCCTCCTGCACTACCAGGACCTCATCGAGGTCGGACTCACCGGCAACCTGCGGCAGTTCAGCTTCACCGACTCCTCCGGCAAGAAGGTCACCGGCGCGGAGATCGACTACAACGGCGCCCCCGCCGGATACGCCGACGCACCCGGCGACGCCCTCGCGTACGCCGACGCCCACGACAACGAATCCCTCTACGACGCACTCACCTACAAACTCCCGGCCGACACCTCCGCCGCCGACCGCGCCCGCATGCAGGTCCTCGCCGAGGCCACCTCAGCACTCTCCCAAGGACCCGCGCTCTACCAGGCCGGATCCGACCTGCTGCGGTCCAAGTCGCTCGACCGCAACTCCTTCGACTCCGGCGACTGGTTCAACGCGATCCACTGGGACTGCACCCAGGGCAACGGCATCGGACGCGGACTGCCGCCCGCCGCCGACAACAAGGACAAATGGCCCTACGCCACCGCGCTGCTCACCGACACCTCGGCGGTACCGGGGTGCGCCGAGATGGGCGCCGCGTCCGCCGCCTACCAGGACCTGCTGCGGATCCGCACCACCGAGCCCGCGTTCCGCCTCACCACCGCGGAAGAGGTCCAGCACGAGGTGGGCTTCCCCCTGTCGGGGGCGGACGAGACGCCCGGCGTCATCACGATGACGGTCGGCCCGCTCGTGGTCGTCTTCAACGCGACGCCGCGAGCCGCTTCACAGCGGGTGCCTTCGCTGGCCGGCCACGCGTACGGGTTGCACTCCGTGCAGGTCCACGGTTCCGACCCGGTGGTCAAGACCGCGGCCTACACCCCCACGACCGGCACGTTCACCGTCCCGGCCCGCACGGTGGCCGTCTTCCACACCGCCTAGCCCCTCCGGGGCCCGACGCGGTGAGCTGCGCGACCGTCCGCCGGTGGGGGCTTGTCGCTCCGTTCTCCCCCAGAGCTTCGCCTGGGGGTACCCCCACGCGCCCCTGGGTGGTTGCCACTTGCGGTGGCAGTTCGCCTTTCCCCCGGTGGGGGCTGGTCGCGCAGTTCCCCGCGCCCCTTTCGCACCGGGGTGCCTGTTGCGGCAGGCGTCGCGATCTTCCCCCGGTGGTGGGTTGCTCGCGCAGTTCCCCGCGCCCCTGAAAAACGAGAACTCTTACCCCCACCGGCAGGCAGCCGCTGAACCGCCTGGAGGGGGACGGTGCGGGGTGCCCCCGCAGGAATGCGCTGGGAGGGGCTCAGCCCCTACGTAGGGGGGTGAAGGCGCATTCCGAGGAGGTGCCCCGTGGCGGCCCCCGCCCCAGCGGCGGCGGCGCCGCGTAAGGGGCGCGGGGAACTGCGCGCTCAGCCCCCACCGGCAGAAGGTCGCACAGCGCACCGCACCACGCAGAACGGAGCGTCCCCGGCCTAGTCCCCCGTCAGGGGATGCAGCGTCAGCCCCGACTTCGTCGTCGCCGTCAGGGTCGCGCGGGCACCGCGCATGGCGGGGGTCGCGAAGGTGGGGCCCGTGCCCCGCGCCGTCACCCCACCGGTCGCCGCGATCGACGTGACGTCACGGCTTCCCGCGGCCAGCAGGTACCACCGCCCCGCGGGGGACTGCCACATGACGCCCGCCATGACGTTCCGCCCGAAGCTGCTGCAAGCACTTCCGTCGCTCTGCTTGCCCGCAAGGGTGCCGGGCGCTGCCGCGAGCGCGGTCGGCGGGACGAACTGGACGGTCGCGCGGCCGGGCCCGCGCCACGTGTCGGCCCGGTCGCACGTCCAGACGCCCTCGCCCGCCTTCTCGGGCAGCGCGCTGCGTGCGAACTGCCAGTCGTTGACGGCCCGTACGCCCTCGCCCCGCAGCGCCCCGAGCCGGCACGCGCTGTGCGCCCAGCTCACGAGCGCGGGTGTGCCGGTCGCCTCGCGGGGATATGCGGCGGGCACCCCGGCGGCGGGCGGCGGGGTGAAGGTCAGATGGACGGGGCTGAGGTCGCCGAGGTCGGTGAGGAGGAACGCGTGCTGCTCGACGACCTTCGTCGAGGACCGCAGCTGCATCGCCGTCCAGGCGCTCCCGCACTGCCCCGCGGGCGCGCCCGCCCCGGGCATGCGGACGGGCCCGGTCGTGCCGTCGGGCGCGAGGGCGAGCGGCGCGGCCTTCTGGTCGGGCTTGAGTAGGTCGCGGGTCTCGGCCTGGGCGACCCAGGGGGCGGTCAGGAAGCGGGTGTTGCCGTCGATGCGGTCGACGACGACGGCCGCGGCGGTCGTGATGTCGGCGTCCGGGACCTGCGCGAAGTCCAGCGCGGCGCCCCCGCTGCCGTTGCCGCCGCGCGCCTCGGCGTAGCGGATGATGCGCAGCCCGTCGTAGAAGAGGACGACCGTGGCCTTGTCGGCGTCCCCCGCGTAGAGGAGCTGCGGCGGGGACGCGGGGCCGGTGCGCGGGGTGCCGGGGGTCGCGGAGACCTGGACGGTCGGGCCGGGGCTCGCCCACACCGCGAGGGCCCGGCGCAGCAGCGCGGTGTCGCCGGTGCGGCTGCCGCGCGCGGGCCACACGGTGAAGTCCAGTCGCCCGGTGGCCGTCCACGCGGTGGGCGCGACGCGTACCAGCGTGGCGGGGTCGAGGGCCTGCGCGGCGGGGCCGGACGCGGCGGCGGGGGAGCCGGCGGCGCCGGTGGGGGAGGGGGAGCCGCCGCCGGTGAAGGCGAGCAGGGCCACGCCGACGACCCCGGCTGCGGCAATCGCCGCGCCCGCGCGGGTGCGCTGCCGCCGTCGCAGCAGGTCGGTGGGGCGCATCTGCACCGTGCAGGGGTCGAACTCGCCCGCGGCCAGCAGCGCCGCGTCCCCGTCCAGCCCGGCGGCGGTGCGGACCGCCCCGCGCGGGTCGGCGGCGCCCGCCGCGTCCAGGACGTCGCGGGCGGCGGCTTCGTCGAGCCCCTCGAAGCCGAGCAGCGCGTACGCGGCGCGCGCGGGTGCGGGGAGCGCGGCGAGGGCGCGGTCCAGGGCGAGTTCGTCGCTGCCGCCGGCCCGCGGGTGCAGCCGCAGCCCGAGCACGTACGGCAGCGCCGCCCCGGCGAGGGCTTCGCGCGCGCGCCCGCCGGCGCCGTGCGCGAGGGCGCCGCGCAGCACCTCGCGGCGCAGCAGTTCGTACGCCTCGGTGCCGTTGCCCGCGACGGCACCGGCCCGCAGCGCGCGCTGCACGAGGCGGTGGGCGACGAGCACCCTGCGGTGCCGTGCGAGAGTCGCGGGCAGCGCGAGGTAGGCGAGCCGTACGAGCCGCGGGTAGTGCTCGACGAGTGCCGCCTCGGCCTCCGCCACCGCTCCTTGCGCGGCATGTTTCTTCGCGGACGTTCCGGTCTGCTGCACGGGTCGGCTCTTCACGCTGCGTCAAACGAGTGACCGGGGCGATGGTCACCCCGTGTACGCCGAAGGGCGCCCGCCGTGCACGGCGGGCGCCCTTCGGGTGAGGAGCGGGGTTCAGACCAGTCCGGCCTTCTCCAGCGCGGTGCAGCAGGTGTCGACGATGAGCCGGGTGACCACGTACGGGTCGACGTTCGCGTTCGGGCGGCGGTCCTCGATGTAGCCCTTCTGGTCCACCTCGACCTGCCACGGGATGCGCACCGACGCGCCGCGGTTGGACACGCCGTAGCTGTACTCGTTCCACGGGGCGGTCTCGTGCGCGCCGGTCAGCCGCGCCTCGACGCCCGCGCCGTAGTTCTTGATGTGCTCCAGCGGCTTGTCGTCGCGGCCCAGCGACTCGGCGGCCTCGATGATGGCCGCGTAGTCCTCGCGCATGGCCTTGGTGGAGAAGTTGGTGTGCGCGCCCGCGCCGTTCCAGTCGCCCTTGGCGGGCTTGGGGTCGAGGGTGGCGGAGATGCCGAAGTCCTCGGCGGTGCGGTAGAGCAGCCAGCGCGCGACCCACAGGTGGTCGGCGACCTCCAGCGGGCTCAGCGGGCCCACCTGGAACTCCCACTGGCCGGGCATGACCTCGGCGTTGATGCCGGAGAGGCCGAGACCGGCGGCCAGGCAGTTCTCCAGGTGCTTCTCGACGACCGGGCGGCCGAAGATCTCGTCCGCGCCGACACCGCAGTAGTAGCCGCCCTGCGGGGCGGGGAAGCCGTTCTCCGGGAAGCCGAGCGGGCGCGAGCCCTGGAAGAAGGTGTACTCCTGCTCGATGCCGAACAGCGACTCCTGGTCCGCGAACTTCTCGGCGACCTCGCGCAGCGCGGCGCGGGTGTTGGACTCGTGCGGGGTGCCGTCGATGTTGAAGACCTCGCACAGCACGAGGACGTCGTCGCCGCCGCGGATGGGGTCGGGGAAGGACGCGACCGGCTTGAGCACGCGGTCCGAGGCGTGACCCTCGGCCTGGTTGGTGCTGGAGCCGTCGAAGCCCCAGATCGGCAGTTCCGCACCGTCGGCCAGGATCCGCGTCTTGGAACGCAGCTTCGCGGTCGGCGTGGTGCCGTCTATCCAGATGTACTCAGCCTTGTAGGTCACGGTGACGCCATCCTTGTCGAACGTGGGCGCGGGTGCGGCTGCCGAGCTGCGCTGATCGGACCGACCGCAGCGTCGCAAGGACGGTTTTCCCATCCATTGCCCTTGTGTTAACAGGACGTAACCGAGGGGACGGACGCTGCTGTCCTGCGGCGTGAGACGGCCGTGTACCCCCGGACCTGGCACGACTAGGGTCCGAGCATGCCCCATACCACCGTGGAATACTCCGGAACGCTCACCGACGCCCTGGACAAACCGGGCTTCGGCAAGGCCCTGCACGAGACCCTCGTCACCGTCGCGGGCGGTCGCGCGGGCGGGTGCAAGACCCGTTTCGTACGCCATGACGATCTCCTGATCGGCGACGGCGAGCCGCACCACGCCATGATCCACGTCGAGATCGCGCTGCTGTCCGGCCGCACCCCCGAGACCAAGCGCGCCCTCACCGAGGCCGTCCTCGCGGCGCTGCGCGCGCACACCGCGCCCACCCCGCAGTACGCGGTCCAGTTCTCCGTCGATCTGCGCGACCTCGACCGCGACGCCTACGCCCGCCACGAAGAGCCGCGGACCGCGTCATGAGCGCCGCGTCCCCGCTGCGGGTCGGCCTGTTCGGCACCGGGCCGTGGGCCCGCACCATGCACGGCCCCGCGCTCGCCGCGCACCCCGGGGTGGAGCTGGCCGGCGTGTGGGGGCGCAGGCCCGAGGCCGCCGCCGAGGCCGCCGAGGCCCTCGGGACCCGCCCCTACGCCGACGCGGACGCGCTTGTCGCCGACGTGGACGCGGTGGCCGTCGCCCTGCCGCCCGCCCTCCAGGCACCGCTCGCCGCGCGCGCCGCCCGCGCCGGGCGGCACCTGCTGCTGGACAAACCGCTGGCCGCGACCGTCGAGGACGCCCGCGAGGTCGTCGCCGCGGTCGAGGCGGGCGGGGTGCGCTCGGTGGTCTTCTTCACCGTCCGCTTCGACCCCGCGGGCGCCGCGTGGATCGCCGAACAGGCCGCGGCGGGTGGCTGGTACACCGGTCGCGCCGACTGGTACGGGGCCGTCTTCGGCGAGGGCGCCAGTCCCTTCGCCGACTCGCCCTGGCGCCGCGAGAAGGGCGGCCTGTGGGACGTCGGGCCGCACGCGCTGTCGGTGCTGCTGCCGGTGCTCGGTGACGTCACGGAGGTCGCCGCCGCCCGCGGGCCCGGCGACCTCGTCCACCTGACCCTGCGGCACGCCGGCGGCGCCTCCAGCACCGCTGCGCTGACCCTCACCGCGCCGCCCGCGGGCGCGGGCGTCGCGTGCGAACTGCGCGGCGCGCACGGCGTCGTGAGCTATCCCGGCGCCGCCGGGATCGCGGGCGAGGAGGCGTACGCGCGCGCCGTGGACGCGCTGCTCGCGCCCGAACCCCACGCGTGCGACGCCCGCTTCGGGCTGCGCGTCACGGAGATCCTCGCGGCGGCGGAGGCGGCGCTGGGCTGAGCGCGTGGCGCGGCGGCGTCGCGGCGGTGTCGCGGGAAGAAACGCACCCCGCGGGGGATTGTGGTGCTCATGAAGGCGATCACGTACCACCGCAGCGGCCCCGCCGCAGTCCTCGCGCTGACCGAGCGCGCCCGTCCCCTTCCCGGGAAGGGGGAGGTCCGGGTCGCGGTCAAGGTGTCGGGGGTGAACCCGACGGACTGGAAGGCCCGCAAGAACACCGCGCCGGACGGCGAGAAGGTGCCGAACCAGGACGGCGCCGGGGTGATCGACGCCGTCGGGGAGGGCGTGGACGAGGCCCGGCTCGGGGAGCGGGTCTGGCTCTGGGAGGCGGCCTGGTCCCGCCTGGACGGCACGGCCCAGGAGTACGTGGCGCTCCCCGCGCGGCAGGCCGTGCCGCTGCCCCCGGAGGCGTCCTTCGACCTCGGCGCGAGCCTCGGCATCCCCGCCCTGACCGCGCACCGCGCGCTGACCGTCGCCGACGGCGGCCCCGAGCAGCTCGCGCCGGGCGCCCTCGCGGGCCGTACGGTGCTGGTCTCGGGGGGCGCGGGCGCGGTCGGCAACGCGGCGATCCAGCTCGCCCGCTGGGCGGGCGCGACGGTGCTGACGACGGTGAGCAGCCCGGAGAAGGCCGCGCTGGCGGCCGCCGCGGGCGCGCACCACACCGTGGACTACCGCACGCAGGACGCCGCCGCGGTGATCCGCGAGCTGGCCCCGGACGGCGTGCACGTCGTCGTGGAGGTCGCCCCGGCGGCGAACGCCGCGCTGGCCGCGCGGGTGGCCGCGCCGGACGCGGTGATCGCGTTCTACGCGAACGACGCGGAGAGCGCCGCGGTGCCCACGTTCCCGTCGATGGGCCGCAACCTGCGCTGGCAGGGCGTGCTGGTGTACACCGTGTCCGCGGCCGCGAAGGACGCGGCCGTGGCGGCGGTGTCGGCGGCGGTCGCGGACGGGGCTTTCCGGGTGGGCGCCGAGGCGGGCCTGCCGCTGCACCGCTTCCCGCTGGAGCGCACCGCGGACGCGCACGACGCGGTGGAGGGCAACGTGGTCGGGAAGGTGCTGGTGGACGTCGCGTCCTGACGGCGCCAAGCGGCGGCGGGGCGGGGCCGCCGTCAGGACAGGAGCGCCTTGGCGGCGGCCTCCGCGGCGGCCTCGACCTTGTCGATGCCGGAGTTCTCGGACTTGTTGCCGTTCGACAGGACGGCCACCAGCAGCGTGTGGCCGTGGTACTGGACCTTGCCGATGCTGTTGATGTCCCACAGCCCGGTGGCGGTGCGCTGCAGCCAGCCGTTCTTGAGGGCGAAGCCGGAGCCGTCCTCGTCGGCGGCGGAGACGCCCCACTGCTGGCCCTTGGTGACCGTGCCCATCAGGCCCGTCATGTAGTCGCGGGAGGCCGCGGACAGCGGCGAGCCGTCGTCGTCGAAGACCACCCGCAGCAGCTTCATCTGGTCGGCGGGGGTGGTCTGGGTGAGCCCCCACAGGTCGCCCGCGCCGCCGGAGGTGTGCTTGAGGCCGAAGGTCCTGTTCGCGGAGTCCAGTCCGGACTTGCCACCGACGGCGTGCCACAGCGCGGTGGCGGCGTTGTTGTCGCTCTGCCGGATCATGACCGTCGCCTCGGACTTCTCGGTCGAGGTCATCGTGGTGCCCGCCTTCTGGTGGCGCAGCAGCAGCGAGGCGAGGATGTCGACCTTGACGATGCTCGCGGTGTCGTAGGGCGTCGAGCCGTCCTCGTAGGTGGCCGCGAGGTCGCCGTCCAGCTCGCTGACGCTGACCGACAGCCGGCCCTGGCGCTGCCCGGACAGCGTCTTGATCGCCGAGCCGAGGTCCTTGGCCGCCTGGGTCGACGTCTTGGCGGCGGGCGTGGTGGGGGCCGCGGTGGTGGTCGGCGCGGGCGGCGTGGTGGACGCCGGGGCGCTGCTGGGGGCGGTGGTGGCGGGGGCGGCCTTCGTGGTGGCGGCCGGCGGTCCCGCGTCGGAGGCGTCGTCCTTCGTGCCCGGGGACCGGTTGACGACGGCCAGCGTGACCAGTCCGATCGTGGCGAGGACGGCGGCGGAGACCACCATCGGGCGCTTCCACCAACGCGGCTTGGGCCTCCTCCGGTGGGATCGGGACCGCGCTCCGGCGCGCCCGCCGCCCGGCGGTTGTGGTGCATGCGTCATGAACCACGACCGTAGGAGCGGAATATTTCATTCTCCTAAGATTTTCGTACCGACTTGGCTGAAGGGCGTGTTAACCGCAGGTCAGGCGGTCAAGACCTCATGACCGCTTCTTGCGTGACTTCTGTCAAATATTTCGCCTGATGCGCGATCTATTGCGGAGGCGTAACCCCGTCGTTACGATCCCCCGGACCACGGACTCCCGGTCCGCCGCCGGCGCTGGATCGGCCGCGTGCCAAGGGAGTTGCCAGCCGATCGGAGGGACCGGACATGGGTGTCACACGCCGGACGGTGTTACAGGCCGCACTTGCGGTCAGCGCAACCGGAGCGGTCGGAATCGGCGAGACGGCCCTCGCCGGAAGCGCCTCCGCGGCCAGTTCCGCGGGCGACGTTGTGGGCAAGATCACGGTCGGCTACCAGGGGTGGTTTGCGTGCATCGGTGACGGTTCGCCCATTAACACCTGGTGGCACTGGAGTCAGAACGGCGGGCAGGCGCCGTCGCCGTCCAACACGACGATCGTGGCGTGGCCGGACGTCCGCGAGTACACCAGGACGTATCAGACCGGTTACGCGGCGCTCGGAAACGGTCAGCCCGCGACGCTGTTCTCGTCGTACGACCAGCAGACGGTCGACACGCAGTTCCTGTGGATGCAGCAGAACAACATCGACACCGCCGCGCTCCAGCGCTTCAATCCCACCGGCGGCGAGGGGCCCAACCGGGACGCGATGGCGGGCAAGGTGCGCAGCGCCGCCGAGTCGCACGGCCGGAAGTTCTACATCATGTACGACGTCAGCGACTGGCTGACGATGCAGTCGGACATCAAGGCCGACTGGACCAACAAGATGAAGGCGCACACCGCCTCACCGGCCTACGCGATGCAGAACGGCAAGCCCGTGGTGTGCATCTGGGGCTTCGGCTTCGCCGACAACCAGCGCCCCTTCGCCCCCGGACCGTGCCTGGACGTCGTCAACTGGTTCAAGGCGCAGGGCTGCTACGTGATCGGCGGGGTGCCGACCTGGTGGCGTACCGGCGACCGGGACTCCCGCCCCGGCTTCGCGGACGTCTACCACGCGTTCGACATGCTCAGCCCGTGGATGGTCGGCCGGATCGGCAACGTCGCGGACGCCGACAACTTCTACAACGTCGCCACCGTCCCCGACCTGGCCGAGTGCGCGGCGCACGGCATCGACTACCAGCCGTGCGTACTGCCCGGCTCGGTCACCGGACGCCAGCGCGCGCACGGCGACTTCATGTGGCGGCAGTTCTACAACATGTGCCGCGCCGGCGTGCAGGGCATCTACATCTCGATGTTCGACGAGTA